>CALJUL010000078.1 GCA_937975725.1 uncultured Pseudoxanthomonas sp.
GGTCAACATGACCGCCATCGCCGCCGTCGATGCGCAGATCAGACAAATGCGCGAAGCCGAGCGCAACGGGCCGGGCTGAGTCCGGCCCATCGCCGCGCCGCCGTCCTCAGCGCGGAAGCGGGGACGGCTCGGCCGCGGCGGCGGGCGCGGGATCGACCGCGCCTTCGTTCGCCACCGGGCCCGCGGATTGGGCGGCGGCACCGACCGGTGTGGTCGCCTGCATCGCGGCCGTCGTTCCCGCATCCTCGCCGTCGCTGGCGTCCAGCCGCGCGGTGGCGTGCGCGACCGCGTTGCGGTCCAGGCCGGAGACCTTGCAGCGGCGGTCGAGGAACAGGCCGGTCAGGTGTTCGCGGCGGCCGTGCAACTGCGCCAGCCGGCCCATCGCCTCCATGCTTTCCTGCTGCGCCTTCATGTTCTTGTCCATTGCGTCGTAGAGCGCGTCGGTGTTGGGCCCGCTGCGGCCGAGCGAGGACAGCGCGCCGGCCGCCATGCCCGCGCCGGGCACCAGACCCAGCAGGGCGCTGCCGATCCCGCGGGCGCGCTGGCCGCTCATCATCTTCTTCTGCGCCTGGCGCATGTCCTCCTGCATCTGCCGGGACATCTCCATCGGGTCCGGCCCCTTGGGCATCGACGCGATGCGCGTGCGCAGCCATTCCGATTCGGCGAACAACTGCTCGCAACTGGCGTCGGAATCGCTCAGCCGGGCCACGTCCGGCGGTTGCCCGAACAGGGACGGGTCGGGCATCACCTGGGCGGATGCGGGCGGGAGGGCCAGCGCGAGCAGCAGGCCGGCGGAGAGCATCGTGCGGGTGGACATGGCGGCGGGTCTTGCGAAGGAGACGGGCGCCGACTCTAGGCCGTGCACGCCGGCGGCACGACGGCGGGAAGTCCTCCTGCCCGATGGAGCCTGCCGAAAGTCATGCATGCCCGCCGCCGACAGGCAGGCGGCCGCGTGTCGCGTGCCGCGTTCAGCCCACGCGCACGATCAGCTTGCCCAGGTTGTCGCCGCGCGCCAGCCGCGCCAGCGCGTGCGGCGCCTGTTCCAGCCCATCGACGTATTCCTCGTGCCACTTCAACTGGCCGCCGCGCAGCAGCGCGCCCATGTCGCTGAGGAAGGCCGGGTCGACCAGGAACTGCGGATGCAGGCGGCTGACGTCGCGGTGGGTGAACGAGCGCACCACCAGCCGCCGCATCAGCACCGCGTTGAAGAAAGCCGGCAGGCGGTCGCCGGCCAGCGCCGGCCACAGGTCGCCTTCCATCATGCCGCACAGCGGCATGCGCGCGCCGTCGTTGAGCAGCGGCATCACCGTGTCGATGCAGTGGCCGTCCACGCCTTCCATGAAGATGTCCACGCCGTCCGGGCAGGCTTCGCGCAGCCGGTCGGCGAAATCCGGCGCGTGCCGGTCCAGCGCCGCCGCGAAGCCGTACTGCTCGCGCACGTGGCGGCACTTGGCCTCGCCGCTGGTCACCGCCACGACGTGCGCGCCGCGCATCTGCGCCAACTGCCCGGCGGTGGCGCCGATCGGCCCGCTGGCCGCGGCCAGCACCATGGTCTCGCCGGGGCGCGGCCGGCACACTTCGCCCACCGCCGACCAGGCGATGAAGCCGTACAGCCCGTAGATGCCGAGCGCGGTGCTGACCGGTGCCACGCCGGGGTACAGCTTGCGCCGGATCGACGTGGCCTCGACCACCTCGTGGCTCTGCCAGCCGCTGTGGGCCAGCACGTAGTCGCCGGCCTTGAAGCCGGGATGCCGCGCGATCACCACGCGCGACACCGTGCTGCACGGCATCACCTGGCCCATGCCGAGGATGTCGCCGTCGGGCGCGTCCTCCTGCATGCGGCCGGCGGCGCAGATGTCGATGGACAGCAGTTCGGTCTTCAGCAGCAACTGGCCGTTCAGCGGCAGCCGCAGCGGCGCGCGCTCGACACGGAAGCAGTCGGCGATGCCGCGGCCGACCGGCCGGTGCGCCAGCACGAGGCGGGTGTTGGTGGCGGCGGCGCCCTCCGTGGCGCACGGATGGGGGCTGGAGTCGAGCGCCTGCGAGCTCTGGCGGGGGGATGGTGTCACTGGAAACGATCCAAGCGAAGGCTCCTGTCTTCCAGCAAAGACGGACGCACCGCCGCGGGCGGTCACTGCCCGCGCGCCGCATCCATCCTTGCGCCGGTACTCCGCCTCGTACGCTGGGGCGTGCGGATGCACGCATGCCGGAAGTCATGCCCGGCCCCGCGCCTGCGACGAACGCATGCCTGGCATCGGTGAACCGAGTGCAGGGAGAGGGTGTCGGGAAGAAACAGGCCCGCCGGCGGCATCACCGCCGGCGGGCCCTGGCATCGGGGCATCGATGCCTGTCGGACTCAGAAGTCGTAGCCCACGGTGAAGGTCACCGTGCGCGGATCGACGAAGCTGCGGGGGTGCTTGTAGCTGTAGAGCTTGCTGCCGCTCTCGTTGTCCCAGATGTCCTGCACGCGGTAGTAGTCCCGGCTGTTCAGCACGTTCTTCACGATCAGGCCCATCCTCACGCCCTTGGCCCAGCGCGGCGTGTAGTCCAGGCGCAGGTCCAGCGTGGTCGTCCACGGCACGCGGCCGGAGCTGCCGCGCGGATGCAGGCTGTCGTCGATCGAGTACGGGATGGTCTCGCCGGTCTCCGGATCGATGACCTTCGGTCCCACGCCCTCGCCGCAGTAGAACGAGCCCGCGCCGTAGTTGCCGGCCTCGCCGTCCGGGCCGTCGGCCGGATAGACGCCGAAGCAGTTGATCGGCCGCCCGCTCTGCGCCACCAGCGACGCGCCCAGTTGCAGCTCGTCGGTCAGCGCGTAGGCACCGAAGACTTTCAGGCTGTGGCGACGGTCGTTGGGCAGGTAGCCGTAGGCGCCGTCCATCAGGCCGGGGAAGTCGAAGTCCTGGGTGATGCCCGCGTCGTCCTGGGCGATGTCGGACTTCACGTAGCCCTCGGTGTTGCCGCGGCTCTTGGACCAGGTGTACGACGCCTGCATGAACCACTTGTTGTCCCAGGCGCGCTCCACCATGAATTCCACCGCTGTGTACCGGCGCTTGGCGGCCGGCAGGCCCAGCGCGCTGGCGGGAATCACCACCTTGCTCAGCGTGCCGTTGCCGTCCAGGTCCACGTTGGCCGACAGATCGTTGCCCGGATTGGTCAGGAAGCAGTGCGACAGGGCGGTGGCGATCGCGTTGGCCTGCGCGGCGGTGTAGTCGTTCTCCAGCGCCCACGCGCGCGCGCCGTCGCCGGCGCAGAGGTCGTCCATGCCCGCGCCCAGCTTGCGGTACACGGCGCGGACGCCGCCGGTCCACTTCGGCGCGAACTGCCACTGCCAGCCGGCGATGAACTCGTCCTGGTACATCGGTTTCAGGTTGCTGTCGACCACGCTGCGCGGGTCGGCGATCTCGCCGCTGCTGGTGTAGCGGCGCTGGCCGATCTGCTCGCCCAGCACCGGCGTGCCGGTGATCGGGTCGATGCCGGTGAAGGTGTACCACTCGCGCCAGGCGGTCTCGGCGCCGGCCAGGCGCACGTTGGTGTTGGCGTAGACCGGGATGTAGTAGCGGCCGGCGTTGCCGAACACCTTCATCGTCGAGTCGCCGGCGACGTCCCAGGAGAAGCCCAGCCGCGGCGCCCAGGTGTTCCTGATGTCGATGAAACTGCCGCCCTGCGCGTTGAGGTTCTCGAACCCTTCGTTGCGCAGGCCCATGTAGGCGGTGAAGGTGTCGCTGACCCGCCAGGTGTCCTCGATGAACCAGGCGTTGTTGCGGGTCAGGAAGGTGCCGCCGTTCTCCAGGTAGCGCACCCGCACCAGTTCGGTCACCCCGTCCGGAACCGTCGCGCCGTTGTCCAGTTGCGAGCCGGGCGTGGGGTTGGTGTAGGTGTAGAAGTAGCCGCCGGAATACCGGCTGCTGTCCACGGTCTCGTAGCGTTCGTTGTCCAGGCCGAAGCGCAGGGTGTGGTCGCCCAGCACCCATTCGCCGTCCACGCGCCACGCCTTGCGCACGTCGCCGGCGTCGGGGGCGCCGACCGACCAGTCGATCCAGCAGCCGGTCACCGGCACCGGCGCCGTGCCGTGGGTGCGGTTGTCGGACAGGTAGGGGCAGTTCTCGGAGTTGGAGTTGGTCTGGCTGCGCGAGTATTCGCCGCGGCCGTACATCGCCGACAGGGTGAAGTCGTCGGTCAGGTAGCCGGTCCATTTGCCGATGACGTTGTCGCCGCCGGTGATGTTGCGGAAGGTGCCGCCGGCCACGCCGCCGCCGATGCCGTCGCTCTGCTGGTAGCTGATGCCCTTCTCCACCGAGCGGTCGCGGAAAGCGGTCAGCTCCAGGCGGTGGTCGTCGTTGATGTTCCAGTCCAGCTTGACCAGGCCCTGCGGCGTGTCGATGTCGGAGGCGTCGTGGCCGCCTTCGTAGTCCTCGACCTTGTGGTCCTTCTGGCCCTGGAACAGGCCGAAGAAGAACAGCCGGTCCTTGATCAGCGGGCCGCCGCCGTAGACGTTGTAGACGGTCGAGTCGGTCTTGGTGTTGGTGCCGACGATGCGGTACCGGCCGTCGCGGTCGGTGTCTTCGGCGATGGCGCGGCCCTCGGACAGCCCGGACGGGCTCCAGAACACGTTGCCGCCGCCGCTCCATTCGTTGCCGCCGCGCTTGGTGGTGATGTTGATGACGCCGCCCAGCGAGCGGCCGAACTCCGCGCCGTAACCGCCGGTCTTGAGCTGCTGCTCGGCGATGGCCTCGAACGGCACCTGGTTGAACGCCAGGCCGGTGACGATGTTGGTCACGTTGAAGCCGTTGACGTAGTACACGTTCTCGGCCGCCGAACTGCCGCCGAAGGAGGCGACGTTCTTGAAGCGCGAGTCGCCCTTGACCGTGCCCGGCGCCAGCAGCGCCACGCTGGTGATGTCGCGGCCGACCGGCAGGCGGTCGATCTGCGCCTCGGTGAAGATGGTCACCGACTCCACCGACGAGACGTCGATGGGATTGACCGCCGCCGAGCCGACCACGGTGATCGCGTCCAGCGTGGCCGCCTGGCCCGTGGCCACGAAGGACACGTTGCTGCCACTGCCGGTGTTGACGGCCACCTCACGCACGCTGGTCTCGCCGGCGGCGGTGGTGCGGGTGACGCGGTACTGGCCGGGCGGCAGCGCGCCCACGCGGAAATCGCCGTTGGTGCCGACGCTGACCGAGCGCTCCAGGCCGGTGCTCACGTGGGTCACGGTGATGCGGTCGCCTTCGGCCGCCTGGCCGAACACGGTGCCGGTGGTGTTGGACTGCGCCTGCACGCCGCCGGCGAAGCAGGCGCCCAGCGCCAGGCTGAGGGTGGTGATGCGGAACTGCTTGCGGATGCGGCCTCTGTTCATCGTTCCTTTCCGGAGTTTTGGGAAAAAAGCGGGGCACTGACCCGTGTCGCGGGCCAGGGGGCGCCAAGCTAGTGATCGCGGCGGGGTCGCCGCGAATGCCTGTGGTCAGGATGAAAGAACGCGGCAGCCGGAAGTCACCGTGACTTCCGGCAGGGTGCGTGACCGATGGCAGGGGCCACAGGTCATCGTGAAGGATGGTGCATGCGCGGCAGCGGGACGCTGCCTAGTGTTGCCGTGCGGTGCGCGACAGATCGTCCGCGGATTCAAACAAGCACTCCTCTCCATTGGCGGTGCGCCGGTCGGCACATCGCCATTTTTTTTGCGTGCGCCCTGCCGTGGCTGCGCACGGCGACGCCGCCGGCACGGGGCCGGAGCGGAATCCGGGAGTAAAGGTGCGCCGCGGGCGCGCGGCGCGGCGGCGTCAGTCTTCGCCGTCGAGGATGCGTTTCTGCAGGGCGTCCAGGTAGGCGTCCGCGTCGGCGGAGGATTCGAAGATCTCGTCCATCGGCACGGCCTGCACGATCTCGATGACCCGGCGGATCTGTTCCTGCGGGTGCACCACCAGCAGCCGCCCGTCGTGCGGTGCCAGCGCCTTGCGCGCCTTCAGGATGCTGCGCACGCCGGCGCTGCTGATGTAGTCCAGGTGCGCCAGGTCCAGCACCAGCGCCTGCGGGCGCGCGGCCAGCATCGGCGCCAGCCGCTCGTCCAGTTGCGCATGGCTGAGCGTGTCCAGCCGGCCACTGAGCAGCACGTACTGGTTGCCGTTGACCGGCGGATAGACCTCGATCTCCAGCGTCATCGGCCGTCCCCGCGGGCAGGGGCGTGCCGGTGCCGCGTCGCCGTGGCGATTGCGCGCGGCCGGGCGTCAGTCGCGCGCATCGCCGTCTCCTTCCTCGACGATCCGGCGCTGCATCGCGTCCAGGTAGGCGTCGGCCTCGGCGGTGGACGCGAAGATCTCGTTCAACGGCACCGCGCTGACGATGTCCAGCACCTTGCGGATCTGCGGCGGCGGGTCCACCAGCAGCACCTTGCCGCCGTGCGGCGCCAGCGCCTTGCGCGCCTTCAGCAGCGAGCGCAGGCCGGCGCTGCTGATGTAGTCCAAGCCGGACAGGTCCAGCACCAGCGAATGCAGTTGCCGGGTCAGCAGCGGCGCCAGCGCTTCGTCCAGGTCCTCGTAGGTGTGCGTGTCCAGCCGGCCCTGCAGCGACACGCGCTGGCTGCCGCGGCCGGGGGGATGCACGGCGATGTCCAGGCTCATGGCGCGCTCCCGGCCGACGGGATGCTCAGCGTCAGGCGCAGCACGTTGCTGTCACCGATGCGCTCGTAGCTCGCCTGCTCGGCGACCTGCCGCACCAGGTGCAGGCCCAGGCCGCCGGTGGTGCGTTCCAGGATGCCGGCGTCCAGGTCGTCGGGCGGCGGCTGTTCCAACGGGTTGAACGGCGCACCGCTCTCACGGAATTCCAGGGTGAGCAGGCGGTCGCGGATGCCGATGTCCACGCACAGCTCGTGCTGTTGCGCTTCCAGCCCGCTCACGTCGCCGTGCTGGATGGCGTTGCTGGCCAGTTCCTCCACGATCAGGCGCACGTTGCCCTGGATCTCGCGGCTGATGCCGTTGTTGCGCAGCACGGCCTCCAGCGACGCGTTAAGGTCGTCGACGCGAGCCTGCTCACGGGGGATGAAGAGTCGCATCTGCATGCGTGGCCTCCTGGGAGGGGGGAGCTTCGGCGGAAGTGCCGTCGCTGTCCAGTCGTCGCCGGATCGCCAGCACCGTTATGTCGTCCGACTGCGGCGCGTCGCCGGTAAATGCGTGAACCTGCGCGATCAGCCGTTCGCACTGCTCGCGCGCGCTCAGCCCCGGCAGCAGCGTGGCCGGCACGCGCTCGGCGCCGAACGCATGCTCCTGCGCGTCGAAGGCTTCGGTCACGCCGTCGGTGCAGGCCAGCAGGGTGGCGCCGGCCGGCAGCGTGCCGTTCCAGCAGGCGAACGCGGTGCCGGCCTCGAAGCCCAGCAGCGGCCCCGGCCGCACCGGCAGCACTTCGCGGCGGCCGTCGGCGTGCAGCAGCCAGGGCGCGTCGTGGCCGGCGCTGACCAGCACGCAGTCGCCGCTGCGCACGTGCACGCGCCCGCACAGCACGGTGGCGAACATGCAGGTGTCGTTGCTTTCGGCCAGCCGGCGCGAGGCCTCCACCAGCACGTCCTCCGGCGGCAGGCCGCTGCTGGCCGCCACTTCCAGCACGGTGATCGTGCGCGCCATGAACAGCGCCGCCGGGATGCCCTTGTCGGACACGTCGCCGAGCGCGAACCACAGCGTGTCCGGCCCGGTCTCGAAGAAGCTGTAGAAGTCGCCGCCCACGGCGGTGGCCGGCTCCAGCCGCGCATACGCTTCCAGGTGGGTGTGCTCGCGGTCGATCACCCGGCCCGGCGGCAGCATGGCCTGCTGGATCTCGCGTGCGATCGACAGCTCGCTCTCCAGCTTCTGCCGCGCCGCGGTCATGGTGGCGATCTCGTCCAGTTGCGCGCGGATCGAGCCGCGGGCGTACTCCAGGGTGCGCGCCAGTTCGCCCACCTCGTCGCGGCGCGCCAGGCAGGGCACCGGGGTGGCGTAGTCGCCCTGCGCCAGGTGCGCGGCCGAGCGCGACAACTGCTCCACCGGCTGGCTGACGTGCCGGGCCAGCTTGCGCACCAGCAGCATGCACAGCAGCGCCAGCACCGCGCCGACCGCCGCCACCAGCCACAGCGCCTGGGTCAGCCGGCCGACGATGAGGTCGTAGGACTGCGCCACCAGGACCACCCAGCCGGTGTCGCCGACGGGCTCGACCACGGTGTAGCGCTTCTCGCCGCTGACCGCGTCCACGTGGACCTGCTGCAACGGCTGGCGCACGCGGGCGGCGCGGGCGAACGGCAGCAGGTCGGTGCGGCCGGCGCGCTCTATGTAGCCGGCCAGGGTTTCCTGCCGCTCCAGTGGGACTTCCGGGTTCAAGACCAGGGTTCCGGCCGGCGCGATCAGCGATACCCGCCAGCCCGGCAGGTTCGCCAGTGATTCCACCATGCCCACCACGTTGTCCAGCGGCAGGTCCAGGCTGACCATGCCGCGGGTCTGCGCGCGCCGGCCCGGCTCGCGCAGCGGCACGTTGTAGGTGACCATCCAGGCATGGCCGCCGGTGCGGCTGAGGTAGGGCTCGGACCACCAGCCGTGCTGCGAGGTCACGGTGCGCTGGTACCAGCCCTGCTCGCGGAACGGATAGCCGTCGGCGACGAAGTCGCGGTCGCGCCCGTCGGCGGCCACGTAGCGGGCGAACGCCGCATCCTCGCGCGTGCGCGGTTCCAGTATCAGCAGGCCGCCGGCCGCGCCGGGGGTGGCCTTCACCATGGCGCGCAGGGTGGTGGTCAGTTCGTCCGGCGACAGCCGCGCGTTGGCCACCAGGTCGGAGATGCCCTGCGTGGTGATGGTGACCACATGCATCGCGCCGTGCAGCCGCTCGGCGGCTTCCTGCGCGTTGGCGCGGGTGTCGCGGCGCGCGTCCTCCAGGATCATGCGCCGGGCCGACCAGCCGCTGGCCAGCACCAGCACCAGCAGCAGCGCCACATTGACCAGGCCTGCCCACAGGGCAATGCGCGTGCGCAGGCTGCTGCGCCAGTGCGCGGCACCCGTGTCGTAAGGCGCGGTCTTCCCTGGCGCTGCCTGCTGCATTGCCGGCCTCGTGGATCCCCCGGCGGCGATCATATCGCCGATGCCATGTTGCAGCACCGCAAAGGTCTGACTTTGGTGTGGTGCTTGTACGAAACGCACGGAAATGCGCGGTCCATACGGCTGCGTAGCCGCGTCGCCGACGGGTGCGTGCGTTACACTTCCGGACCCGGCAAGAACGATGACGCCGTGCCGCATGCAGGGCGAACGAGGAGTGGGAATGAACTGGTTGAACGACATGTTGCAGAGCGATCCGGACCCGCAGGAAACCCGCGAATGGATCGATTCCATGCAGGCGGTGATCGAGAGGAACGGCGCCCTGCGTGCCCACCAGTTGCTCGAGGGCATGGTGGAGGTGACGCGCCGCGCCGGCGCCTACCTACCGTTCTCCCCGACCACCGAATACGTCAACACCATCGCCCAGCAGAACGAGGCCAAGAGCCCCGGCGACGCCGCGCTGGAATGGCGCATCCGCTCGATCATCCGCTGGAACGCGATGGCCACCGTGGTGCGCGCCAACCGCAAGCCCGGAGACCTGGGCGGCCACATCGCCAGCTTCGCCTCCGGCGCGACCCTCTATGACGTCGGCTTCAACCATTTCTGGCGCGCGCCCAGCGACAAGCATCCGGGCGACCTGCTGTTCATCCAGGGCCACAGCGCGCCGGGCATCTACGCGCGCTCGTTCCTGGAGGGCCGCATCAGCGAGCAGCAGCTCGACCACTTCCGCATGGAAGTGGACGGCCAGGGCATCTCGTCCTACCCGCACCCGTGGCTGATGCCCGACTACTGGCAGACGCCGACCGTGTCGATGGGCCTGGGCCCGCTGGCGGCGATCTACCAGGCGCAGTTCATGAAGTACCTGGAGCACCGCGGCCTGATCGAGCCCAGCGACCGCAAGGTGTGGTGCTTCATCGGCGACGGCGAGAGCGACGAACCCGAGACCCTGGGTGCCATCGCGTTGGCCGGCCGCGAGGGCCTGGACAACCTGATCTTCGTGGTCAACTGCAACCTGCAGCGCCTGGACGGCCCGGTGCGCGGCAACGGCAAGATCATCCAGGAGCTGGAAGGCGTGTTCCGCGGCGGCGGCTGGAACGTCATCAAGCTGCTGTGGGGCAGCTACTGGGATCCGCTCCTCGCCCGCGACACCGACGGCGTGCTGAAGAAGCTGATGATGGAGACCGTCGACGGCGAGTACCAGAACTGCAAGGCGTTCGGCGGCAAGTACACGCGCGAGCACTTCTTCGGCAAGTACCCGGAGACGGCGGCCATGGTCGCCAACCTCTCCGACGACGACATCTGGCGCCTCAACCGTGGCGGCCACGACCCGCACAAGGTCTACGCGGCCTACCACGAGGCGGTGAACACCAAGGGCATGCCCACGGTGATCCTGGCCAAGACGGTGAAGGGCTACGGCATGGGCTCGGCGGGCGAATCGCTCAACCCCACCCACCAGACCAAGAAGCTGGACGACGAAGCCATCCGCAGCTTCCGCGACCGTTTCAACATCCCGGTCAGCGACAAGCAGCTCGAGGAAGCCTCGCAGGTGCCGTTCTACCACCCTGGCGAGGACTCGCCGGAAGTGCAGTACCTCAAGGAGCGCCGCGCCGCGCTGGGCGGCTATCTGCCGCAGCGCCGCCGCAAGGCCAGCCAGTCGTTCGACACGCCCGGGCTGGAGACGTTCGAGCGCCTGCTCAAGAGTACCGGCGAGCGCGAGATCAGCACCACCATGGCGTTCGTGCAGGGCCTGAACATCGCCCTGCGCGACAAGCAGATCGGCCCGCGCATCGTGCCCATCGTGGCCGACGAGGCGCGCACCTTCGGCATGGAGGGCATGTTCCGCCAGATCGGCATCTACGCGCCGTTCGGGCAGAAGTACAAGCCGGTCGACGCCGATCAGCTCAT
This sequence comes from uncultured Pseudoxanthomonas sp., assembly GCA_937975725.1. Taxonomy (GTDB): domain Bacteria; phylum Pseudomonadota; class Gammaproteobacteria; order Xanthomonadales; family Xanthomonadaceae; genus Pseudoxanthomonas_A. Next base: position 10,950 of record CALJUL010000078.1, read on the forward strand.
GTACTACCGCGAAGACCAGAGCGGCCAGGTGCTGCAGCAGGGCATCAGCGAGCCGGGCGCGATGGCGTCGTGGATGGCCGCAGGCACCAGCTACTCGGTCAGCGACGTGCCGATGCTGCCGTTCTACATCTACTACTCCATGTTCGGCTTCCAGCGCATCGGTGACCTGGCGTGGCAGGCGGCGGACATGCGCACGCGCGGCTTCCTGCTGGGCGGCACCGCCGGCCGCACCACGCTCAACGGCGAGGGCCTGCAGCACGAGGACGGCTTCAGCCACATGGTCGCCGGCGGCATTCCCAACGTGCGCAGCTACGACCCGACCTTCGGCTTCGAGGTGGCGGTCATCCTGCAGCGCGGCATGCAGAAGATGCTGCAGGAGCAGGTGGACGAGTACTACTACGTCACCCTGATGAACGAGAACTACGCCCACCCGGACATGCCCGAGGGCGCGGCCGAGGGCATCATCAAGGGCATGTACCTGCTGACCGACGCCGGCAAGCCCAAGAAGGGCGAGCTGCGCGTGCAACTGCTGGGCAGCGGCACCATCCTGCGCGAGGCCATCGCCGCGGCCGAACTGCTGGACAAGGACTTCGGCGTCACCGCCGACATCTGGTCCTGCCCCAGCTTCAACGAGCTGCGCCGCGAGGGATTCGACGCCGAACGCTGGAACCGCCTCAACCCCGAAGCCAAGACCCCGCGCAAGGCCTACGTGACCACGCTGCTGGAAGGCCGCCAGGGCCCGGCCATCGCCGCCACCGACTACGTGCGCGGCTACGCCGACCAGATCCGCGCCTTCGTGCCGATGGCCTACACCGTGCTGGGCACCGACGGCTTCGGCCGCAGCGACACCCGCGCCAACCTGCGCCGCTTCTTCGAAGTGGACCGCTACTACATCGCCCACGCCGCCATCGCCGCTTTGGCGAAGGAAGGCAAGATGACCGCCAAGGACGTGGCCCGCGCGATCAAGCAGTACAAGATCGATGTGGAGAAGGCGAATCCGGTCGGGGTGTGAGGCTCTCCTCGCGATGAGATAAAAGAAAAGAGCGGCCTTCTGGCCGCTCTTTTTTATCCGCTAATCAGCGTGGCACGGAAGTTTGTCGGATCGAGCAGGCAGTTGGCTGCAAGGGGTCCCGGCAGCGCGAACATTCGTGGATTCCTGCGAAACGCGAAAAGCCTGTATAGATGGAACTGCTCGGAATTCTCCGCGGAGAACTCAACTTCGTTCGGGCTCACGAAGAAAGGGGTCTCTGCGTCGTACGCGGTAGTTTTTACTTCGATGAACCGCTCGCGTCCGTCAGCATCAAATGAAAGAATGTCGAAGCCAAGTCCGTCGCCCTTCGAGTCTGAAACGTGCTCAATCCTGTCGGATAGATGCCCTGCCCCTTCGTTGTAGAGCCTGCGTGCCTCGAACTCCATGACGAGCCGTTCGCCGGCATTGCCAAGCGAGCGATTGCGCGCTTCGCGCTCCAAATAGTCCCGCTTGATCGCGATACGTTGAGCGACGGTCGCCGATTTATCGCTGACGCGATACGTCAGTTTAGGCGTATTGATAACGAAGCTTGAAAAATCGGGAATCAGAGGCATCTCTGCCGCAGTTTCTACGCTGCGGATAGCTGCTTCATCGAGCACATCGTCTCTCGCAAGGGCTTCTCCGACGGCATCGACCAGCATTCGCTGGATGTTAGAGAGGGGTTTGTAGCCCGATACGGCCTGCACCCCCAGTATGTTGAGGACCGCGCTTATATTGCGGAATTTGTACTCAATGGAAGGGGCATTCCGTGCGGGAAGCTCGCTTGCCAAGTGCCGGATGATGTCGGCTTTGACGAATCGTTGGCCCAGCTCCTGCATCCGCAGCATGCGGAAGTATGCAGTAACCGCGGCCTCTACTTCCGCCAATGACCAGGCTTCCCCGGAAACTCCGTCTTCAATGGCCATGATGCCTACCTCGGGCTCGGCTACCAGGATAGTGGATTCGCTTCAAAAGCACCGCAGCCGACAGGCTGGGTCCTGCCTGCATCGCGCGTTACCGGCCCCGTACCCGCGGTGATCGCTACAATGGCGATGCCAGCGAGCGTCGCCGCCGCCATCGCGTCGCGGCCATTCCTCACGGGAGCTTCCGCATGACACATCCCCTCGCGCCCGCCGGGCGTCTGTTCGCCATCGCTGCCCTGCTCGAAGGTTTCACTTGGGTCGGCCTGCTGGTCGGCATGTTCCTCAAGTACGGCCCAACGGCAAATGACTTGGGCGTCAAGGTGTTCGGGCCGTTGCATGGCGGGGCGTTCCTGTTCTACGTGGTGGCGGCCGCGCTGTCGGCGCTGCGGCTGCGTTGGCCGTGGTGGGCGACGTTGCTGGCGCTGCTGGCGGCGGTGCCACCGCTGGTGACGGTGCCGTTGGAGATGGGGTTCCGGCGGATCGGGTTGTTGGGGGATCGCGCCTGACGCAATAAGGCGATGGTGGGTCGAGGCTCACCCTGCGGAATCCGCGCGTCAGGGTGCCTTGCGCAGTCCGTGCTCCACACGCTCGCACACCACCAGCGCACCGTCTTCGCTGACCGTGCCGCTGGCCTGCACGCGGTCGCCGGCTTTCAGCGATCGCACATCATCCGGCGGCGGCGCCTTGCACAGGTTCCAGCGGGCGGGCAGGTGCGCGTCCACCTGGCCGTTCGTGGTGGCGATCTTCACCACGGCGCTGCCGTCGTAGGTCCAGGGCGTGGTGTCCACGCTGACGATCTGGCCGGTGACGGTGGCTTGTTCGCCGGGCTCGAATGCGCCGGCGCCGGTCGAAGGCGTCGCGCAGGCGGCCAGCAGCAGCGACAGGGCGATGGGCGTGGCGTGGAGAAGGCGCGTGGTGCGCACAGGGGTCGGAACCATGCGGGGTCTCCGGGGAAGGAAACGGGATTGTCCGGGATGGGCGTTACGGCTCGGTCGCGGGTGGCGCCTCTGGCTCGACTTCCTTCGGGCAGCGCGGTATGCCCGAGCCCACCACGCAGGCGATGCAGCATTCCTGCTTCTCCGGCGATTCGCTGCCCGGCGCTTCCTGCACCGGCGGCAGCGCGCCGGGCAGCTTTGCCAGTAGTTCCGGCGACTTCAGCCGCAGGATCGCCACCCAATCCTGTCGGTTCATGCTGCACGCGGCCTCGTTGTCGGGCGTGCACAGGGTGCCGTTGCCGATGCGCGCGGGCAGGCCGCCCCAGAATTCGCCGTTGCGGTTGAGCGGCAGCAGGCGCATGGTCACGCCCTGCTGCACGTTGCCGCCGATGGCGTAGGCGGTGCTGTCGTTGTCGGGGTTGACCGCCACGATGATGTCGCAGTGCATGTCCAGCGGCCCGCCGTTGCGCAGCGCCGGCAGCAGGCCTTCGTGGCCGAAGATGCGGCCGGGCTGGCGCGCGTAGCAGATCAGATCGCCGACCGCGGGCTTCGCCTTCGCCACGTCGAGCACGTCGAAGGCGTTGCTCGCCGGCTGCTGGTAGGCGGCCTGCACGTAGGTGAAATGGCGGCTGGAGCCGCGGAAGCCGGGCACGTTGGCCTGCCGCATCACCCACGAGACGAAGGCCGCCGACCACGGCGTGTCCACCACGAAGCCGCGACAGGCATCCGCGGCCGGGCCGGTCGCCGCACCGTACTGGCAATCGGTGGCGCCGCGGCGATGGCCGATGGCGCCCAGCAGGCCGCTGTCACGCCAGTAGCGCACTACCCGCTGCCAGGCGCGCTCCTGGCCGTCGGACAGCAGCATGGATTCGGCTTCCATCGTCGTCATGCTGGCCAGCCGGCCGTTGCGGTCGATGAAGGGGCGGAACCAGGACAGGTGTTCCTGGCAGGCCACCGCGGCGATGCGGGTGGCGACGTCCGGGGATTGCGTCTGTTGCCAGAGTCGCGGGCAGGCGTCGGCCGCGCGCGCGGCGAACGGAGCGAGGAACAACAGCGGTAGCAACATCCAGGCGCGCATCGTCGACTCCATGGGGGGAACGTCCGTCCTCCGCATCATGCCGCACGCGACGTGGGCGTTGCGCCGCAAGGTGCGGGAGAGGGTGGGGGATCGTAAGCTTGCACGTCATTCCCGTCCCACCGCGGCCATCCATGTCCTTGTTCGCGCGCGCCCTGCTGTTGTTGCTCGCCCTGGCCGGCACGGCGCAGGCCGCCGGGTCCGACCGCCGCATCGCCATCACCATCGACGACCTGCCGTGGCAGCGCATGGGCAGCACGCCGCCGGAGGCGCTGCCGCTGCGCCACGCGCAGTTGATGGCGCAGTTGAAGCAGGCCGGCGTGCCGGTGGTGGGCTTCGTCAACGAAGGCAAACTGGAAGCCGATGGCCAGGTGCAGCCCGCGCGCGTGGCGATGCTGCGCGACTGGCTGGACGCCGGCTACGAACTGGGCAACCACACGCACGGCCACGTGGACCTGCACGCGGTGGGCCTGCCCGTGTACCGGCAGGACATCCTGGACGGCGAACGCGTGCTGCGCCCGCTGCTGGCCGAGCGCGGCCTGGCACCGCGCTGGTTCCGCCATCCCTACCTGCGCGCCGGCCGCACGCCGGAGGACCGCGCCGCGCTGTCCGGCTTCCTGCGCGAGCACGGCTACCGCATCGCGCCGGTCACCGTCGACAACGGTGAATGGGTGTGGGCCTTCGCCTACGCCAACGTGCTGGACGGGCAGCCGGACACGCCCGAGCGCGCGGCCTTGCTGGAACGGCTCCGGCGCGGCTACCTGCCCTACATGCTCAACAAGCTGGACTACTACGAACGCCAGTCGCAGGTCCTGCTGGGGTATGCGCTGCCGCAGGTGTGGCTGCTGCACGCCAACGAACTGAATGCCGTCGCCTATGCCGACCTGGTCGCCGGCGCGCAGCGGCGCGGCTACCGCATGGTCACGCTGGAGGAAGCCCTGCGTGATCCCGCCTATGCCCGCGGCGAAGACGGCTACGACGGCCGCTACGGCCCCAGTTGGCTGCACCGCTGGGCGATGGCGGAGAAGAAGCCGAAGGACTTCTACGCCGGCGAACCGGTCGTGCCGGGGTGGGTGCTGGCGCTGGCCGGGGTGGAGTCCGAATAGCGCCCGGCGGGCCTCACTCCCCGCGTCGCAGCGTCGCCAGCTTAAGGAACGCCTCGTGCTGGTAGCGGCTCATGCGCAGTTGCTGGCCGGTGTCCATGGTGACCACGTGGTAGCCGTTGAACCACGGGTGGATGTCCTTCACCCGGCGCACGTTGATGATCGCCGAGCGGTGCACGCGGGCGAAGCGGCGCGGGTCCAGCCGTGCGGCCAGGGCGGCCATCGTCTCGCGCAGTTCGTGCACGCGGTCGGCCAGGTGCAGCCGCACGGTGTTGCCGTTGGCGCGGATCCAGACGATCTCGTCCACGTCGACGAACACCACGCGCTCGTCTTCGCGCACCGGGATGCGGTCGACGTAGTCGTCGCGCTGCTTCAGCGATTCCAGCGCCCGCATGATTCGCGCGGTGGCGTCGGCATCGGCGCCGCGCGCGCCGGCCAGCCGCTGGCGCGCGCGGCGCAGCGTCTCGGCGAAGCGTTCCCGGCTGAAGGGCTTGACCAAGTAGTCCACCGCGTGCGCCTCGAACGCGCGTACCGCGAACTGCTCGTAGGCGGTAACGAAGACCGTCGCCGGCATGCGCGCCACGCCGATCGTCGCCACCACGTCCAGCCCAGTGATGGCCGGCATCTGGATGTCGAGGAACACCAGGTCTGGCGACAGGGTGCGAATGGCCTCCACCGCCGACACGCCGTCGCCGCATTCGCCGGCCACCACGATGCCGGGCTCGTCGCGCAGCAGGCGCACCACCGCGTGCCGGGCGATGGGCTCGTCGTCCACCACCAGCGCGGTCAGGCTCATGCGGGCGCATGCTCCGGCAACCCTTCGCCGTCGTCGAGTTCGTGGAAGGGCAGGCGCAGCCGGCAGGCCACGCCGCGCGGCACGATCAGGTCCAGGCGCAGGCTGGCGGCCTCGCCGTAGAGTTCGTGCATGCGCAGCCGCGTGTTGGACAGGCCGATGCCGTGGCCGCCGGCGTGGCCGCCCTCGTCCAGCGTGCTGTTGTAGTTGCGCACGTCGATGCACAGCACGCCGTCCTCGCGGCGGCAATCGATCTCCACGCAGTCCGTACCCACGTGCTGGCCGATGCCGTAGCGGATCGCGTTCTCCACGATCGGCTGCAGCACCAGGCTGGGCACGGCCGCGTCCAGCGCGTCGGGCGCCACGTGGATGCGCGTGGTCAGGCGGTCCTTGAAGCGGCGGCGCTGGATGCCCAGGTACAGCTCCAGCAGTTCCAGTTCGCGGCGCAGCGGGATCTCCTGGCCGTCGTAGTCCTCCAGGAATGCGCGCAGCAGTTCGCTCAGGCGCAGCAGCATGTCCTCGGCCGACAGGGTGTCCTCGTCCAGCAGGGTGACGATGGCGTGCAGCGTGTTGAACAGGAAGTGCGGCTGCAACTGCGTCTTCAGCACCTGCAGGCGCGACTGCGCCAGCTCGGAGGCCAGCCGGGTGGCCTCGATTTCGCGGCGCGCCTTCTCGGCCTGGAAGTGCAGTAGCTGCTGCACGGCCAGCAGGGTCCAGTAGGCCAGCAGGCCAATGGCGAAATGCTTGCTGACGAACTGCACGAGCTGCTGGCCGAAGGAACTGGGTTCGAACAGCGTGGACACCAGCGCGCCGATGATCACCGCCAGCAGGGTCACGCCCAGGCTGTAGCCGACGTGCCGCATCAGTGCGCGCAGGCGCGGCGGGAACGGGATCGGGTGGCGTTCGCCCAGCCGGAACACCAGCGGCGCCAGCCCCGCCCAGGTCAGCCACTGGATCGTCCACCAGCGCAGGTAGTCGGCCGGCGACCACAGGTGGCCGCTGACCGCGTCGTTGACGCAGCCCTGCACGGCGAACACCACCACCACGACGCCCCACAGGCCGAGGTAGCGGGACAGTCGCACTTCCATGCGGCCGAGGCGGATCTTCATGCGGTGCTCCCGGTGCGATGCCGGCATCCTAGGCGGGTCGCGCGGGGCGCGGAAGGCGCAGACGTCACGGACTACGATTGGCCACGCGGCAGCGACGATTCGTCCCGGATCCGTTGCCGGTGCGGGCGGCGCGGCGCGTGATGGGGGCCTCCGCGGCGCAGGCTTTGCGTCGCGGGGAATTCCCATCCTCCGGAGACCGCGCCATGCGTACCCTGACCGCCCCCGTGTCCGCCGTCGTCGCCCTGTGCCTGGCCGCGCCCGCCGCCCTGGCCGGCGACCGCGTGCATTACCTCGAACTGATCAACCGCGCCCACGACCGGGTCACCGCGGTATCGGCCGCGCCCGCCGGCAGCCAGGCTTGGCAGGAATTGCTGCAGGGCGAGGAGGTGCGCGGTGGCGGCGGTGCCGTCACCGTGCAGGTCGCCGCCGGACAATGCCTGCAGGACGTACGGGTAGTGTTCGCCAATGGACGCCGCGCGCTGTATCCCGGCGTGGACGTCTGCCGCCATCGCGGCCTGCGCATCCAGCCATTGCCGGCGGCGCGTGATGCGCGTCCGGCCATCGCCGCGGGCGGCGAGGCGGAGCGCGCCGCGGGCCGGGTGCCCGCGGAGTGAGGCACGGCTCGCGTCAAGCCGCGAAGTCGAGCACCACGCGGCCTTCGATTTGTCCGGCATGCATGCGCGCGAACACGTCGTTGATGTTCTCCAGCCGGTCGGTCGCCACGGTCGCGGCCACCTTGCCCATCGCGGCGAAGTCCAGCGATTCCTGCAGGTCCAGCCGGGTGCCGACGATGGAGCCGCGCACGGTGATGCCGTTGAGCACCATGCCGAAGATGTCCAGCGGGAACTGCCCCGGTGGCAGGCCGTTGAGCGATACTGTGCCGCCGCGGCGGACCATGCCGATGGCCTGCTCGAACGCCTTCGGCGAGACCGCGGTGACCAGCGCGCCGTGCGCGCCGCCGATCTCCCGCTTCAGGTAGGCGGCCGGGTCGGTCGCCAGCGCGTTGACCGTCACCAGCGCGCCCAACTTGCGCGCCAGCGCCAACTTGGCGTCGTCCACGTCGACCGCGGCCACGTTCAGGCCCATCGCCTTCGCGTACTGCACCGCCATGTGGCCCAGGCCGCCGACGCCGGAGACCACCACCCAGTCGCCGGGCTTGGTGTCGGTGACCTTCAGGCCCTTGTAGACGGTCACGCCCGCGCACAGCACCGGCGCGATCTCGACGAAGCCCACGTTGTCCGGCAGGTGGCCGACGTAGCCGGCATCGGCCAGTGCGTATTCGGCGAAGCCGCCGTTGACCGAATAGCCGGTGTTGCGCTGCGACTCGCACAGCGTTTCCCAGCCGCCCAGGCAATGCGTGCAATGGCCGCAGGCCGAATACAGCCAGGGAATACCGACGCGGTCGCCTTCCTTCACGTGGGCCACGCCTGCGCCCACCGCCACGACGTGGCCGACGCCCTCATGGCCGGGAATGAAGGGCGGCTCCGGCTTCACCGGCCAGTCGCCCTCGGCCGCGTGCAGGTCGGTGTGGCAGACGCCGCAGGCGGCGATCTTCACCAGCACTTCGCCGGCGCCGGGGCGCGGCACGGGGACTTCCTCGATCGCCAGCGGCTGGCCGAACGCGCGCACCACGGCGGCCTTCATCGTCTTGTCCATGTCGGTTCCTCGATGCCGGGGAACACGACCGTATCCCTGCACGGCATGCCCGGCGTTGATCGCGATCAACGCCATGGACGTGGCCGACGAACGGCGCGGGCTCAGTCGTCCGCGCCGCGCCAGTGCCAGCGCAGGCCCAGCGTGACGCCACGGCCGGGGCCGGGTTCGTAGTAGCGGCCGTTGCCTTCGTTGACGATCACCGAACCGACGTGCGCCTTGTCCAGCACGTTGTCGAAGCGGACGAAGCCCTGCACGCGGCCGCTGCGCAGCGGCCATTCGCGCGCCGCTTCCAGGTGCAGCAGCGCGTGGCCCGGCGCCGATTCGGTGGCGGTATCGTTGACCACCACGTCGCCCGTGCCCACGCCCTCGGCGGCCAGCGTCCACGCGCCCGGCGTCCATTGCAGGCGCGCATAGCCCTGCCGCCGCACGGTGCCGGGAATGCGCGACCCGGCGGGCACCGGCGTGGCCGGCACCGTGCAGCCGCTGCCGGTGCAGACGAGGAAGCCGTCGCGGAAGCGCGCGTCCAGCCACGTCCATGCCAGTTGCACGTCCCAGTCGGCCGCCAGCGGCAGCCGCGCCGACAGTTCCGCACCCTGCCGCCGCGCGCGGCCGGCGTTGCGGTAGGTGCTGCGGCCGGCGACGTTGCTGGCCACGGCGAGTTCGTCGTCGGTGTCGGCGCGGAACAGCGCGGCCTCCCACTGCATGCCGCCGCGGTTGCGCCACTTCGCGCCCAGTTCGAAGTTGCGGCTGACCGCCTGGCGCAGGTCCAGCGCCAGCCCGGCGCCGCCGTCGGCGCGGTAGGACAGTTCGTTGAAGGCCGGCGTCTCGAAGCCGCGCCCGGCCGAGGCGTACAGGCGCAGGCCGTCGCCGGCCTGGAAAGCCAGTCCGGCCACCGGCGTGGTCTGCGCGTAGGCGATGCGCCCGCTGTCGTCGGGATTCGCGCCGGCGACGTAGTGGTCGCGCGAATCGAATTCCACCCGGCTGCGGCGCACGCCGGCCAGCAGCGACCAGCGCGGCGACAGCCGCCACCACGCCTGCGCGAACTGGTCGCGGTCGTCCACGCGGTTGCGTTCGTCGCGGCGCAGTCGCCCGCGCACGCCCAGGCGGCCGCCGGCGAAGTTCTCGTAGCCGGTGCGGTGCTGGCGCTGGCGGTCGGCGTTGGCGCCGACGGTCAGTTCCAGCGGTTGCCCGGCCAGCGCGCCCTGCCAGGTCCAGCGCAGGTCCACGCCGCCGTAGGCGTTGTCCAGGTCGATCATGCCGCCGCCGTTGAGCGGATTGGTCTGCGCTGCGGCCGGCAGGGCGAGGAACTGCTCCACGTCGCGGCCGCCGCCGTAGCCCATGACGCGCAGCGCGTGCGCTTCGCCCAGCGGTTGCCGCCACACCGCGCCCACCTGCTGCTGCCGCACCGACTTGCGGGTATCGAACTGCATCGCCTGCGGCGTGGCCCGGCGCGGGTCGTCGCGCAGTTGCGCGGCGGTGAGGCCCAGCGGGTCGTCGGCGTCCGGGACGTCCACCGCGTTGACCACCACGTCCAGTTCGGCGCCGGAGGCGAAGCGCCAGCCGAACTTGCCGTTGAGCGTGTCGCGGCGCGCGCGGCTGTGCTCGCGCTGGCCGTCGGTGGCGAAATGCGACGCGGACAGGGCGTGCGAGACGTTGCCGCTGCGCCCCAGCCAGCGCGCCGCCAGCAGCCGCGTCGCATCGCCGCCCGCGCTGGCCGACAGGCGCAGGTGCGGCGGCGCTTCGCCGTCGGCGCTGAAGATCTGCACCACGCCGCCGGAGGAATTGCCGTACAGCGCCGAGAACGGTCCGCGCAGAATTTCCACCCGGTCCGCGCCGGCCAGCGCGAAGTGCGAAAGCTGGCCCTGGCCGTCGGGCATGGTCGCCGGCACGCCGTCGGCCAGCAGCCGCACGCCGCGCACGCCGAAGGTGGCGCGCGCGCCGAAGCCGCGGATCGACACCTGCGTGTCCTGTGCGTAGTTCTGCCGGTCGCGCGCCAGCAGGCCGGGCACGCCGGCCAGGTGTTCGGACAGGTCGATGCCGGGACGCGCGCCGTCTTCGCGCAGGTCGATGCGGTCCAGCGACGCCGGCAGGTCGAAGGCGGGCGTTCCCTGCACGCGCGCGGTGACTTCCACCCGCGGCAGCGTGGCGGCGGGCTCGGCCGCGGAGGCGGTGCCGGCCACGCAGGCGAGCAGGCAGAGGCAACGGGTGGAAGCAGGCACGGCGATCGCAATCGGGGGAGGGCGCCATGATCGCCCAGTCCGCGCGGGCGGAACAGGATGTGCACTGCGGCGCTCGCTGTCCGGTGGACCCGCCGAATGCCGGCGCGCCGAGGGCGTATGCGGCGCCGTCGGCAGATGCCGCGACGTTCGCCGGAAACGGCATGGCCATGCGCGGGACCGCTGCGACGGACGACATCGACACCTGGCTGGTGCGCTTGGCGCATCCGCTGGACGACGCACTGCAACGCCTGCGCCGCACGATCCGCGCGACGGACCCGGGTTCCGGCGAGGCGATCAAGGGGAACGCGCCCAGTTACACGTCGAAGGCCGCCACTTCGCCACCGTGCAGTTGCGGCGCCCGGACCGGCTGCTGCTGGTGCTGCACCTGGGCGCCGGCAAGCGCGCGCGGCCGGAGGCGGAGGGCGCGACCGACGATCGGTTGGCCTGGCGTGGACCGAGCCGCGCGACGCTCGCTTTCGCGGATGCCGGCGAGGTCGAACGCGCCGCCGCCGCTGTCCAGACGACCGTACGCCAGTGGATGGCGTGCGCGTGAACAGGGACGTGCAGGGGGCTTGCCGCCGCCGCCGCCGCGGCGCGGCCTGCGTCAACCTGTCGCACCCCGGCCCGCCGGGCGAAGCGACCCTCAACATGGGCCCGGAATAGGCGATATTGAGAGGGACAGTCCGGCGCGCCCGCCGGTCGCCTGCCGGTTCCTGCATGACCTCTGCCGCACCTCCCGCTCCCGCGCGCCCGCTTTCGCTGCGTCGCAAGTTCACGCGCGCGGTGCTGCTGGCGGCGCTGCTGCCGGCGGTCGGCTTGGGCGTGGTGGAACAGATGGCGCACTACCGGGCGCAGCAGCAGCACCTGCGCGACCGGGTGGAAGTGACGACGGTGCTCAGCGCGGCGGCCGTGGACGAGTTCGTGCAGTCGCACCTTTCCGGCGTGCTGCTGGTCGCCCGGCTCACGCCGGCCGATGCCGACTGGACGGTGCCGCTGTCGGAACTGCGCGACCGCTACCCGGCCTTCATCAGCGTGCTGGCGACCGACGCCGAGGGCAACGTGCCGCTGCTGCTGCCGCAGCCGCCCGCGGACGCGCCGGCCACCGGCGTGCGCGACCGCGCCTACTTCAACATTCCGCGCGTGACCGGCAGGCCGTTCGTCTCCAACGCCTTCGTCGGCCGCCGGCTGGGCAACGACCCGCTGGTGGCGGTGTCGGCGCCGATCGAGCGCGACGGGCGCTTCGCCGGGGTGGTGGAAGGCTCGATCCGGGTGGACGCCTTCACTTCGTTGCGCGCCGCGTCGATGCGCCGGCGCGGCATGGGCATGCTGATCCTGGATCGCCAGCACCAGGTGATCCATGCTTCGGAGGGGTTGCCTTTCCGTTTCATGCAGCGTGTGGACGACGTTCGCTTCGCCGTCGCGACCGTGCCCGGCCAGCGCGTCTCGGCGCCGCGGCGCATGCGCGGGGCGATGGCCGACGGGCGCGATGCCTGGGTGTCGCAGGCCACGCTGGCGTCGGGCTGGACCCTGGTGGTGTTCGCGCCGGACGACGTGCTGCGGGTCATCCTGCGCGAACGTACCCTGGGCACGCTGGGCGTGCTGCTGCTGGTCGCCGGCGGCGTCTGGCTGGCCTACGCCTGGCAGATGGGCCGGTTCAACCGCGCGTTGCAGCGCCTGCTGGATGCGTTGAAGGCGCTGGCCACGCACCAGCACCCGGATGCCGGCGCCATCGGTTCGCTGCCGGAGGAATTCCAGCCGCTGGGCCAGGCGATCGGGCGGTTGTCGGTGCAACTGGAGGACGCCAACCGCGAACTGGAGCGTTCGCTGGCCGACCAGCGCGCGCTGTCGCTGTCGCTGCAACATACGCTGGAGCAGCGCGAGCAGGAGATCCAGGCGCGCATCGCCGAGCTGCGGCAGGCCAACGCCGAACTGGACCGCCTCAACCGCACCGATCCGCTGACCGGCTGCCTCAACCGGCGCGGCCTGCAGCACCGGCTCACGCAGTGGAGCGACGAGATGGGGCGCTTGCAGGAACCGGTGGCGATGATCGCCATCGACGTGGACTGCTTCAAGGCCTACAACGACCGCTACGGCCACGCGGCCGGCGACGCCACGCTGCGGCGCGTGGCCGGGATGGCGGCCAGCATGCTGCGCAGCGGCGAGGACGCGCTGGCGCGCATGGGCGGCGAGGAATTCCTGATGCTGTTGCACCGGCCGGACGAAGCGCTGGCCGAGGAAATGGCCGAGCGCGTGCGCAGCGGCGTGCAGGCGCTGGGCATCGCCCACGACGGGTCGCCGTGGGGTGTGGTGACGGTCAGCGTCGGCCTCGTCCACGGCCTGCCGGGGATGGACTACGCGCAGGTGTTCCTGGTGGCCGACGAAGCGCTGTACCGGGCCAAGCACGGCGGACGCAACCGGGTGGAATGCGACTGACGCCGGCCGCGGCCGGCATGCGACACTGCCGGCCAGCATGCTAGGAGAAGCCGATGCGCCGTGTGCCGGTACTGCTGTCGTCCTGCCTGTTGCCGCTGTTTGCGGCGGCTGCGCCTGCCGGGATTCCGCCCTCCGTGATGGAGCGCGAGACCTGCCGGCAGCACGTGGCCGAGATGCCCAGGGTCGGCCCGGCCGACCTGCCGCGGGTGCCGGGCGAATACGAATCCTACGTGGTGATCGACTATCGCCTGGACGGCAGCGGCCGCGCGGTCGACGCGCGCGTGGTGGAGGCGCAGCCGCGCAAGCGTGCGTTCGGGACTGCGGCGCTGGCCTTGCTGGCGCGCATCGCATTCGCGCCAGGCGCAGTCGAGGAGCACTGCACCCATGTACGCACCTTCAGCAAGGTGCGGCGCGGCAGCGTTGAATCGCCGATGTGACGCGCCGGCGCCGGCCTGCGCGGTTCAGCGCACCAGGCTGAGCCGGCGCATCGGTTCCTGGCGCTGGAAGGCCACGCGCTCGGGGCGGTGCAGTGCATAGCCCTGGCCGTAGTCCACGCCCAGCGCGCGCAGCGCGTCGCGCAGGCGCGGGCTGCTGACCCATTCGGCCACGACTTTCAGGCCGCGCTGGTGGCCGATCTGCACGATGGCGCTGACGATGGTGCGGCTCATCGGGTCGGTTTCCAGGTCGCGGATGAAGCTGCCGTCGATCTTGATCAGGTCCACCGGCAGGTTCTTCAGGTAGCCGAACGAGGACATGCCCGCGCCGAAGTCGTCCAGCGCGATCAGGCAGCCGGCCTGGCGCAGGCGCTCGATCACGCGCACCACCTTGAGCAGGTTGCGCACGGCGACGGTCTCGGTGATCTCGAAGCAGACCCGGTGCGCCGGCACCGCATACTCGGCGATGCGCGCCAGGATGAAGTCGGCCAGCCCTTCGTCCTCGATGCTGGCGCCGGAGAGGTTGATCGCGCAGGTGCCGGGCACCTCGCCGCTGGCGTGCAACTGACCGAAGTGCGCCAGCGCGGTGCGGATCACCCAGCGGTCGATGGCCGGCATCAGGCCGTAGCGCTCGGCCGCGGGCAGGAAGGCGCCGGGCAGGACGATGCCGTCGTCCTCGTCGCGCAGGCGCAGCAGCAGTTCGACCGAGGGCGCGCTCTCGTCGCCGTCCAGCGGCACGATGTGCTGGTAGTCCAGCAGCAGGCGGTCCTGCTCCACCGCCCAGCGCAGCCGGTTGGCCCATTCCATCTCGCCGTGCCGGCGCGTGGTTTCGTTGTCCTCGCGGTAGACGTGCACGCGGTTGCGGCCGTTCTCCTTGGCCAGGTAACAGGCGGTGTCGGCCCAGGCCAGCAGGTCCTTCAGCGTGGTCTCGTGGCGGTCCACCATGACCACGCCGATGCTGGCGCTGACCGTGTAGGTGCGGTCCTGCCAGACGAACATCAGACCCTCGATGCGCTCGCGCAGGCGCTCGGCCAGGGTGCGCGCGCCGTCGGCGTCCAGGTGGAAGGCCATCAGGCCGAACTCGTCGCCGCCCAGCCGCGCCAGCACGTCGCCGTTGCGGAGCTGCTGGCGCATCACCAGCGCGAGCTGCGCCAGCAACTGGTCGCCGGCCATGTGGCCGGAGACGTCGTTGATCAGCTTGAACTGGTCCAGGTCGATGTAGAGCAGGGCGAAGGGCGCGGCACCCGGGTGGGTCTTGCGCTCCATCAGCGCCTGTTCGAGCCGGCGTTCGAATTCGCGCCGGTTGCACAGATCGGTGAGGGCGTCGTGGCTGGCCTGGTAGCTGAGGCGCTCGGTCAGTTCGCGCTGCTCGGAGATGTCGCTGGCGACCATCAGCAGGTGCGGCTCGCCGTCCATGTCCAGTTGCGCGATCGAGGCGTTGGCCCAGAACGCCTGTCCGTCCGGGCTTATCAGCACCGCCTCCAGGCTGCCCCAGTCGTGGCCGACGGTGTAGGGATCGCTGGCGCGGTGCTGCAACAGGGGATCGGAGAACAGCGCCGCCAGCGGCAGGCCGACCGGATCGCCCAGGCGCAGGCGCGCGGCCTGGTTGGCGTAGACGATGCGGCCGTCGCGCGCGCTGGCCAGCAGCACCAGTGCAGGCAGCAGTTCGTTGAGCGTGCGGAAGCGCATCTCGCTCTCGCGGTAGCGCGCGCTCATCTCGCGGCCCATCGCCAGCGCGCGCTGGCGGGTGGTGGTCAGCGACCAGGTCAGCGCCGCCAGCAGCACGCTGATGATCGCGCCGCCGGCGATGATGGCCTGCAGGCGGCCCAGGTCCGGCGCCTGCGGCCGGGGCAGCAGTTCCAGTTGCCAGCGGCGGCCGCCGAAATCCAGCGCGCGCGCTTGCGCTGGCAGTTCGTCGGAGCTTTCGCCGCCGGCGTCGTAGAACGGCGCATCGCCCAGGCGGGTGTCGTGCAGGCGCACGCGGAAGGTTTCGGTCACTTCGCCGCGCAGGGCGGTTTCCACCAGCGGCTCGATGCGCATGCCCACCGCCAGTGCGCCGATCTCGCGCGCGCGCCGCTGGTTGGAGGTCAGCGGCGTGGGGCCGTTCGAATAGACCGGCAGGCGCAGGGTGACGCCGAGCGGGTTGTGGCCTTCGCGCGTGCTCTGGCGCAGCGCGAACGGCGCGGACATCACCACCGTGTCGGTGTCACGCGCCTGAAGCAGCGCCGCCAGGTTGGCCCGCTGGTGGACCATGTCGAAGCCCAGCAGGCTGGTGTTGGACCGCAGCGGGGTGACGAATTCGTAGCGGTAGGACACGTCGTCCGCCAGCGGCTGCCCGGCGGGCTGGCGCCGCGCAAAGGCCACCGAAGTGTAGGCGCCGGGCGGCAGCGGGCTGTGCAGGTTGGCGTGGTACTGGGCGAACTTGTCCTGGTCCATCGTGTCGTTGGACAGGAAGACCGTCTGCATGCCGCGCAGCATCGCCGCCGCCTGGCCCAGCGGTGCGCGCAGCCGTTCGGCCGCCTGGTCGGCCAGCGCGCTGCGCGCCAGTTCGGCCCGCCGTCGGGTTTCGCTCCATTCGCGCTGGGCCAGCAACGCGCTGGCCAGCAGGCCCGCGACCAGCATGCCCAGCGCCCAGCCGAGCGGCGGCACGCCGGGGCGGGCCGGGCGCAAGGGGGCGGTGCCTGGGTTGTCGGGGCGGCTGGCTTCCACCGGCGGACCTGCATGGCTGAAGGGGCGGATCAGCAATGGCGGGGGAGGGAAAGCCCGGCGCGCCGTGCAACGCTTTCCCTGTCCGGCACTATTGTGACTCGATAAGTATCGGCACTGCCTGCGCTTTCTTGATTTGGGCCGGGGGCCGGACTTGAGCGGGCGGTCCGCGGGGACGCGCCGTGACGGAATGCGGCGGGATGGTTGTTCACCGACATCCGCGGGTCGGGGAACAGGGGACTGGGCGGACTGCCACCTCTGCGCGCCGTCTCACCGCGGATTACCGTCGTCCAATCCCGGCGAAGAGCGCCACGCCTAGCGCTCGGAGTGCCCGCTCTCGTCGTAGTCGCGCCGCTCGAACAGGTGCGGCTGGATCAGTTCGATGAACGCCCGCGCCTGCGGCGACAGGAATTTGCCCTTGCGCACGACGACCCCGTAGCTGCGCGAAGGGAACCACTGCGCCAGCGAGCGCGCCGCCAGCCGGTCGCGGTCGGCTTCGCCCAGGCAGATCGAGGCGATGATCGAAATGCCCATGCCCATGCCGACGTACTGCTTGATCACCTCCCAGCCCCCCACCTCCAGCGCCACCGTGTACGGCACGCGCGCCTGCTGGAACACCAGGTCCACCAGACGGTAGGTGACCAGCCGCTTGGGCGGCAGGATCAGGCCGTAGGGCGACAGGTCCTCCAGCCGCAGGTCGCGCTTGCCCGCCAGCGGATGGCCCGGCGGCGTGATCAGCATCGGTTCGAAGCGGTAGACCGGCGCGTAGCTCAGGTCCGCCGGCACGTCGAGCACCGAGCCCACCGCCAGATCCACCGCGTCCGAGCGCAGCAGGTCGGTGCCGTCGGCGGTGGCGGCATTGTGCAGGGTCAGCCGCACCTCCGGGTGCTGCCGGCGGAAGTGCTCCACGATCTTCGGCAGCAGGTAGAGGATGGTCGAACTGTTGGCGGCCACGTTCAGTTCGCCGGCGTCCAGCCCGCTGACCTTCTCGCGGAAAGTCCGGTCCAGCCCGTCCAGGCCGGCCACCAGCGGCTGCGCCAGCTCGTACAGGACCTGGCCCTCGCGGCTGGGGGTCAGCCGGCGTCCGCTGCGCTCGAACAGGGTGACCCCCAGTTCCCGCTCCAGCGCCTGCAACTGCAGGGTGATGGCCGGCTGGCTGACGAACAGCGCCTCCGCGGCCCGCGACACCGACCCCAGCCGCACCGTCTGGCAGAAGGCCCGCAGGGGCTTCAGGCGGTCGGATTTGTAGGCGAATCGCGGAGTTGGAGGCGCCGGACCGGACATGGTTTCACTGACTATAAGTTCTGCTTATTTACTGCATTGACAAAACTGTTTTGTCAAATACCTTGTTGCAGCGCAGTGTGGGGTTCCAGCAAGACGCCAGGAGCCGCCCGCCATGTCCGCCCCCGCTTTCGCCCTGTCTTCCCGCGATTCCCGTTTCGACCGTCCCACCCCCGGCATCGCCCTGACCACCCAGGTGGCCGGGCAGGACGCCCTGCTGTCGCCCGGCGCGCTGGCGCTGCTGGTCTCGCTGCACCGTGCGATCGAGCCCGAGCGCCAGGCCCGTCTGCGGGCCCGGCGCGAGCGGCAGGCGTTCTTCGACGCGGGCGGCTTGCCGGACTTCCGTCCCGACACCCGTGGCATCCGCGAGGACGACTGGACCGTGGCGCCGATCCCGGCCGCGCTGCAGGACCGCCGGGTGGAGATCACCGGCCCGGTCGACCCGAAGATGGTCATCAACGCGCTGAACTCCGGCGCCAAGGTGTTCATGGCCGACTTCGAGGATTCCACCTCGCCGACCTGGCAGAACCTGCTGACCGGCCAGCGCGCGCTGATCGGCGCGGTGGCCGGCGACCTGACCTTCACCGGCCCCGCTTCGGACGGCTCGCCCGGTAAACACTATGCGTTGAAGCCACAGAACGAGCAGGCCGTGCTCCTGGTGCGCCCGCGCGGCTGGCACCTGGACGAGAAGCACGTGCTGATCGACGGCGCGCCCATCGCCGGCGGCCTGTTCGACGTGGCGGTGTTCGCCTGGCACAACGCCCGCGCGCTGCAGGCGAAGGACCGCGGCCCGTACTTCTACCTGCCCAAGCTGCAGAGCATGGAAGAGGCCGCGCTGTGGGAGACCGCGCTGTCGCACATCGAGGCCGCGCTGGGCCTGCCGCACGGGCAGATGAAGGTCACCGTGCTGATCGAGACGCTGCCGGCGGTGTTCGAGATGCACGAGATCCTGCACGCATTGCGCGACCGCATTGCCGGCCTGAACTGCGGCCGCTGGGACTACATCTTTTCCTACCTGAAGACCTTCCGCCGCCACGCCGACAAGGTGCTGCCCGAGCGCGGCCAGGTGACGATGACGCAGCCGTTCCTGAAGGCGTATTCCGAACTGCTGATCCAGACCTGCCACCGCCGCGGCGCGCACGCCATGGGTGGCATGGCCGCGCAGATCCCGATCAACAACGACGAGGCCGCCAACGAACAGGCGCTGGCGCGCGTGCGCGCCGACAAGCTGCGCGAAGTCAGCGCCGGCCACGACGGTACCTGGGTGGCGCACCCGGCGCTGATCCCGGTGGCGAAGGCGATCTTCGACGAGCACATGCCGCAGTCCAACCAGCGCGGCGTGCTGCGCGAGGACGTGTCCGTCACGCGCGACGACCTGATCCGCCCCTCCACCGGCACCATCACCCGCGCCGGCTTCGAGGGCAACGTGGAAGTCTGCGTGCGCTACCTGGCCGCGTGGCTGGACGGCAACGGCTGCGTGCCGATCCACTGGCTGATGGAGGACGCCGCCACCGCCGAGATCTCGCGCACGCAGATCTGGCAGTGGCTGCACACCGCCGACGTGCACCTGTGCGACGGCACCCAGATCGACTACGCCCTGCTGCAACGCACGCTGGCCGCGCTGCCGGCGAAGCTGGGCGACCCGCAGAAGCTGCCGGGCGGCGCGCGCATCGACGAGGCCATCGCGCTGCTGGACGAACTGAGCCGCGCCGACGAACTGGCCGACTTCCTGACCCTGCCCGCCTACGCGCGCATCGATTGACCGAAAGCCGGGACGCGCGCTTCGGAAAGTGCGAAGGCCGTCCCGCCACCATCCGTTCCTCTCCATCCGCCGGAATCCAGGCACCCCACCACGGAGCATCGCCATGAGCACCAAGCAGCAACAGATCGACGCCATCCAGCAGGACTGGGACAGCAACCCGCGCTGGAAGGGCGTGCAGCGCAACTACGCCGCCGCCGACGTGGTGCGCCTGCGCGGCAGCCTGCAACCGGAATACACCCTGGCCAAGCGCGGCGCCGAGCGCCTGTGGAACCTGGTCAACGGCGAGGCGAAGAAGGGCTACGTCAACGCCTTCGGCGCGATCAGCGCCGGCCAGGCGATGCAGCAGGCCAAGGCCGGGCTGGAAGCGGTCTATCTGTCCGGTTGGCAGGTCGCCGCCGACGGCAACACCAGCGAGACCATGTATCCCGACCAGTCGCTGTACGCCTACGACTCGGTGCCGACCATGGTCCGCCGCATCAACAACACCTTC
>CALJUL010000079.1 GCA_937975725.1 uncultured Pseudoxanthomonas sp.
CGGTTTCCTGCACGCGGATGCCACCGACCACGTTCACGAACACGTCCTGGTCGCCCACCACCACGCCGCCGTGACGATGGAGCACCGCCAGCAGCATCGCCAGCCGGTTTTGTTCCAGGCCCACCGCCACCCGGCGCGGATTGGACAGCGGCGAACTGTCCACCAGCGCCTGTACTTCCACCAGCAGCGGACGCGTGCCCTCGCGGGTCACCATCACGCAACTGCCGGGCTGCTGCACGCTGCCGGAAAGGAAAATGGCCGAAGGGTTGGGCACTTCCTTCAGCCCCTTCTCGCCCATGGCGAACACGCCCAGTTCGTTGACCGCGCCGAAGCGGTTCTTGAACGCGCGCAACACCCGGAAGCGGCTGCCGCTCTCGCCTTCGAAATACAGCACCGCATCCACCATGTGCTCCAGCACCCGCGGGCCGGCGATGCCGCCCTCCTTGGTGACGTGGCCGACCAGGAACACGGCCGTGCCGGTTTCCTTGGCGTAGCGCACCAGCCGCGCGGCGCTCTCGCGCACCTGGCTGACGGAACCGGGCGCGGCGGTCAGCGATTCGGTCCACAGGGTCTGCACCGAGTCGGCCACGATCAAGCGAGGCCGGGCGACCGAAGCGTGCTGCAGGATGTTCTCAATGCCGGTCTCGGCCAGCGCCTGCAGGTTGTCCAGCGGCAGGTCCAGGCGCACGGCGCGGCCGGCGACCTGCGCCAGCGACTCCTCGCCGGTCACGTACAGTGCCGGGAAACTGACCGCCATCTTCGCCAGCGCCTGCAACAGCAGGGTGGACTTGCCGATGCCCGGATCGCCGCCGACCAGCACCACGGCGCCCTCGACCAGCCCGCCGCCCAGTACCCGGTCGAACTCGCCGATCCCGGTGGACACCCGCGCCTCCTCGCTGTGGCGCACGTCCTTGAGCGCCGTGACCTTGGGCGCATCGGCCTTGCCCGCCCACCCGGAACGCCGGGCGGCAGCAGGGGCGCCGGCGGCGGCCTCCAGTACGATCTCGCTGAGCGAATTCCACGCCCCGCACTCGGCGCACTGGCCCTGCCATTTGCTGTGGTCCGCCCCGCACTCGGCACAGACGAAGGCGGTACGGGACTTGGCGGAAGGCTTGGCCACGGGAAACCTGGGGGAAGGACAGGCGGCTACTGTATCGGCCCGGCGTCTCCGGCGGCGAGACTCGCCCAAAACAAAGCCCCGCCGAAGCGGGGCTTTATGTGAGCTGTTGCCGGAAGCCGTTTGCGGTAGGTCGGATGCTCGCCATGGCGAGCATGGCATGGGGAAATTCTGGGGAGTGTACCCGTCCGAACCCGGGCAATCCGTGCCAAGGCCGGAAACAGAAACGCCCGGAAACCTAAGCGGGCCGGGCGTTCCTGGGCGAATCGTGACTTGGCCGTAGCCTTCCGATTCTGGGTTGTGGTGCCGGAAATAGGAATCGAACCTACGACCTACGCATTACGAATGCGCCGCTCTACCAACTGAGCTATTCCGGCAGAGCCGCGAATTTTAGGGGGTGCGGTGGGGGCGGGTCAATGCGGGGGTGTTGGTGGGTGTGCTGGTAAGCCGCTGGGAAGCCGGGGTGTGTGGGGGGGAGCTTGTCTACGTCCGATCCAGCGCCAATGCAGAATGCCGGCGCGTGCATGCGGCGGCAAGCGTCGGGTAGCCACCCTGAAACCACCTTCACTGATAGCCCAACTCCTCGATCACTGAACCGCATGACTCATCGAGGTTCACATGAAAAGACTTCAATCCCCCTTCGGGTAGCGGAATGACATCGTCCACATGCTGCACCGAAAAGCCTCGCACGTCCCCAGGCATTTGCTCCGCGACAATATTGTACTGATCGTCCTTCCAACCCTTCTTCGATTGAACATAACCCGTGATGGTCCGATGGCACTTGGCATCCGCATCTACCGTTTGCTCAGGCCTCGGGAAGTTGTCGCCAACCCGGCTCTTGTCCGCAAGAGCTGCATTGTCGCCACACGCAGAAAGAATACCTACCAAAAACATGATCTTAGGAAAGTTCATTGCTTTGTCTCCGGAATAGGCACGTACTCGTACCCCTCATGACTTCGTATCAAGCCCGGAACGCCTACGTCGAGCTGGAATTGGTAGTCGTAGCCATTGGCATATGGGAGGTAGCCCTCTCCCCGCGTATTCGGGTGCGCATGGAAAAACCCCAACACTCGGCAGTTGCATAAAAACTCGGAAGGCTTATTCACTGCGTCTCTACTCGCTTGATCTCGCGTGCCAGGACCTAAACGGACCAATTCCGGCTTCGAAGAGCCGAAAAACTGTACCACCCACCCGCTTTGCTCTTTCTTTGTGGATCCATCTTGTCCCTTGGGGACAGGCGCAGCATTGGGATTGGACTCATCCCAAGCTTTCTCTGTTTGTTCCCGTAGACCTGGGTCTCTTGTCCAAGCAGGGTCTGTAGGCTGAGGCGACCTGCCATACCTTCCCGCGCTACTCGATTGTTGGGCCCCTCCCCTCTCCGGTAGCCCACTGATCGCCATCCCGCCTGCACCCGGATGGCTGGACATAGAACGGAAGTCAGTTCGTTCGCGCTGCTGATCCTCTTTCTCCTGCCTCCCATCCGGATCAACAAACCGATACGGATTGTTAGCCGCGTACTTGTAGCGATTGAACATCCCCACTGGATTGCTATATGCCGTCACCGGATCCACCGACAGGAACCGCCCCACCTGCGGGTCGTAGTAGCGCTGCTGCATGTACGTCAGTCCGGTAGCCGCATCCTGCACATGCCCCGTGTAGCCGATGCCCTGGTAGTTCGGCTTGCCAATCACCGTGCCATAGGGCTCGTAGTCGTTACGCTCGATGACCGTGCCCGCCTGATTGGTCACGGCAACAGGACTACCCAATGCATCGGTGTGTTGGTACTTGGCGACAACTCCACCGGCATGTGCCAACTCACGGATCGCGACGATGCTGCCAGCCAAGTAAATATTCTCCTGGTTCTTGCCGTTCTTGTAATCCTCCTGGTACATCACCTGACCGGCATTCGAGTACATCGACAGCATGCCCGAGCCGGAGCCAGGCCAATTCAGAACCCGGCGACCATGGCCGTCATACCGGTACCACTCCTTGCCGGCCACATCACGCAGCCGATTACCGTAGTCGAAGGTATACCCCTGCCCATTCTTGTTATTGAGGTTACCTTGCGGGTCATAGCCAAAGCCGACAATCGTCGCTCCGCCCGTGTTCTTGATACTGGCCAATTGGTTCTTGCCGTCGTAGACATACATGGCGTAGTCCTTGACCCCGCCCAGCTTCCACGACGTCATGTTGTCCAGTGCGTCGTACGTGAAGCGATGCCAGTGGTCGCCCCCAAACATCGCCGAACCCGCCGCCGTCAGGCGATCCAGTCCGTCATACTCCATCAGCCGGTACTTGGGTGAACTGCCCGGGATCATGTCCGGCACATGGTCGTAGATCTGGTTGACGTTGCCGTTGGCGTCGTAGCGATAACTGAAGTCCATCGCCAGTCCGCTCCCCGTAACGCGATCGGGCAACTGCCGGGCGTTCTGCGTCATGGAGTGCAGCAAACCATTGCCGTAGGTGAACTGCTTGATCGCCCCGTTGGGGTAATAGCTGGCGCCGGAAGCGTAGTAGTAACCCGACTGGTCGCGGGCCTGCGTAGCCTGCCCCAGCGCATTGGGGGCGTAGCTGATGGCCAAGCCGGTCGGATAGGTCTGCGTGGACAAGCTGCCATTGGCGTCGTAGGCATAACCCAGACCCCAAGTGTACCAGCCCGACTGGGTGGAGCTTTCGCCCGTCAGCATCCGTCGCTTGTTGTACGCGTAGGTGTTCTCGACGATGCCTGCACCAAGGCCGTCATTATGGGTAGTGATCTTGTAGGGCAGTCCATCCGGCCAATATTCCCATGACTGGTTACCGCGACCATCCGGGAACGCCAATGACGCAAGCCGATTCATGCTGTTGTAAGTGCGTGCCACGCGACGTGGCGCCACCGTGGCTGACGTACCAGTTGTTTCGCAAGCCGTGGACGCTGGAAGACCGGCTGCACTCCAAGCCAGATTGCCGGCCCCGTCGTATCCCATCAGGGTCGCACCCGTTTCCGGCTCTACCGATCGACACAGCTCCTTGAACGCGTTGTACGTATAAGAGCGCGTCACCGAGAGCGTATTGGCCGGATTGCGACGGGTCAGGGTTGTAGGAAGGCCCGTGTCCGGGTCGCGACCGATGTCTGTGATGGCCGTGTTCGCGTGCAGAATCTGGATCGGGTAGTCCGTGGTCGGCGTGTCCCAGGCCCTATAGCTGGTCAACGTGCTGATGGTGCGTGGATTGGTCACCCGAGTCTTGAAGCCGGTCTCGTACAGGATCACGGTACTGAGCACCCCGAGCTCACTGTCCTGACTGGATGAGATCGGACGTCCCAGCGAATCGTATTGGTTCCAGTTGCCCGTGCTCAGCGCATCCGTCGTACCAGGATAGGATGCAAATGTCGTTCGCCCGGCATGGTCGTAGGTAAAGCGCTGGAAGCGTTTTGTCCCCGTCTCGTTGGCCACGTCGTACTCACGCGTCACCAGAGGACGCCATAGTCCATCGAAGTAGGTAATCTTGCGGGCATTGCCGGTACTGATCGTTTGCCTCCAATGGCCGGCTGGCACCCCATACTCGGAACTCGCGATCTGCTGGAACACCTGCGTGGTCGTGTTCCATGCCGTGGTATCGCCCGTGGGATAGACCACGCTGGCCAGGCGCCCCATGGCGTCGTAGCCATAGCCGGTGACATACCCGTTCTGGTCAGTGACCGCAGTCACCCAGCCTGCCGTGCTGACCGTGGCCGACTGCGTGCTGCTGTTGGGATAGGCGATAGAACGTGGAATGCCCCTATACCAGTTGGACAGGGTGATCGTGTTGTTGTTGCCGTCCTTGACGGTGGCCACCGTGCCATCGGTGTAATACCCCAACGTCTGTTTGACCTTGCCGAAGGACTTCATCACCTCTGGTAGCGCCATCAGGTTGTAGGTCGTCTCGGAAGCGACCGTACCACCTTCGGTAGTCTTCTTTATTTGGCCCAGCACCCAGTAGGTGTAGTTATGCTCGTACTCTGTTTGCACGACCTTTGACGGCGTC
Source organism: uncultured Pseudoxanthomonas sp. (assembly GCA_937975725.1). Classification (GTDB taxonomy): domain Bacteria; phylum Pseudomonadota; class Gammaproteobacteria; order Xanthomonadales; family Xanthomonadaceae; genus Pseudoxanthomonas_A. Next base: position 5,123 of record CALJUL010000079.1, read on the forward strand.
CCCGGCAACGTGCTGGATTTAGTGACGCTGGTCGGGTTCGAGAATACATCGAAACAATACTTGCCAGAACAGGCATTAACCCCCCAGTTAAAATCGATACCCTGCCGCTGAATCGTCCTAGTCACCATGGGCCGCAACTTGGCGCTGGACAAGATGTCGGTGAAGGACCTTGGATCCGCTCCGACCATGTTGGGGAAGTTCTGTGAAGAAGCCACCGAGTCTGCGAGGTAGTTGTAGATCTCAGTTTGCAGAATGCCAGCGGGACCGGTTCCAGCCTCCTTCTTCAGAAGCTGGCCTTCGTTAAGGCCATACATGATCCCGTACTCGTACCGTTCCCAAGAGCCATCGGGACCGGTGACTACCTGCTGCTTGGTCGCCGGACACAGTTCGTCGATACCGAACACGCAGTCCGCTTCATAGCTGTCTGCCGCGCCCGTGCCGTATGTGTAACTCCACACCATGGGTGCCAGGCCCGGACCCGTGATCGTCTTCTTGGTTAGGGTAAAATTATCCGAATAGTTCGGGATCTGCAGGTACTCGTACTGGTTGTTCGGCTTTACGCAGTGCTTGGGCGTGTTACTGCGATGGTGGCGCATACCGGGAAACTCGAACCGGGCGGAAGCCCCCGATGGATGCGTCACCGTATAGATGAATGCACCACCCACACCATCGAAGTTCTCCGGACAATTGTTTATGGGATTGTCCATCGGCAAAGGATCCGCACCGGCCAGGTTGAGCTTTCCTTCGGCCTGATAGATCCATTGGCTCGCATCCGGCCGCGTCACCGTTCGCAACCGTCCGTTGAGATAGGCGTAACTCCATGTCCCCGTGGGAGCCGCGGCTGACGCAATCCTGCCCGACGTGTCGTATGCCAGCGTTATCTGCCGTCCGTCATTGGCCGTGATGCTCTGCAGCTTGTCACCCGACCAGGTGTAATCGACCCAGTTTCCAAACCGGTCCTCCACCCGGGTCGCCACGAAGTACACCGACACCCGTGCAATGCTGACCTCGGTGTTCCCGGCGTAACTCTTGGAGGAACTATTCGACTTCGTAATGACGTGATCGAGGTGGTAACGGGTTCCGTTCGGTGATACCGCAATGAAAGCCTCGCCTGCATAGCTATTCTTGGTCGAAGACTTGCATTTGATGGTCCAGAAATCCTTGGTCACCCACGGATAGGACGCACCATCGCTCGGTGTCGGGATCGGCGAGCCGGCAGTCCTGACCAGCAGGGGACGATCACCCTGACCCGGGGTGTTCAACCGATAGCCGTTCCAGTAGTGGTACGCCGGAAAGTAAGTCAGGGCCGGGGGCGCGTTGGTGGTACTGCATCGCTGGTTCGGCGAAGAACCGCTGACTTGCCAACCGGCGGATGCGGCGAAGGTTCCAGACAGGTGTGGAATGTCCAGATCCCACTCTGCGAAGCCACCAAAATGATCGAACCAGGTGACGGAAGCCGTCTCGCGGCGATCGACCACGTTGAACCGCCTACGCACTTCTACTGGGAGCCCCGAGTTTCCGGGAATGGAAACATCGGTGACGGCGAAATCGACGCTTCCGTTGTACATGCTCAGGTTGTCACCGAACATGCCATCTATTTTCAGCGGGCCAATATCTCGTGCTTCGTTTACCCGTTCTATCGCCTTTTCATGCACCCCGTATTTTGGTGTTTGCGCTTCCGTGGATACAGCTGCCGCGCAAAGAAGAAGTCCGATGGCAGATCGCGAGTACAGCGCATCCAAGAGGGGCCGCACGCAGGATGACAAACCGGCGTTCCTGTTCACTAGCATCGCTCCTTTCCAGCCCCTTGCAGGCCAGATTCCTTGCGTCCACCACCCCGGTAGGACACCCCTTGGGGTGGAATCTACATCGGGCGGATCACGCTTGGAAGTCGGGGCGGCACGTAAGCGTATGTAGTTCGCCGTTGGCGTCATCAAGCGATGCGCTTGTATGGAGTGCATCCACCCTGCCCTCCACTTCGGCGTGGTCGGAGCAGTGTTTTCCGAGCGTCGTTCTAGGACTTTCATTCCCGCCGGCGAACTGCGCAACTCTGTATGGCGTTGAATGAGTAGCTGACGCACCACTTCTCGCTATACGCATTTACCAAAGCCTGAACACACTTGACGCCTATCACATTCAGCCGGAGGATCGCCTTTCCCAACTTTGAGTAGGAAGGCAGACGCCCTTCCAGACTTCACTGCCCCTTGCAGGTCAGAGTGTTCGGTCTCAACCATATAGGCCGAATAAAGAAATTGCCGGGGAGGCTCGTGGAACATGTGTCAACCCGGGTACTTAGGGAACTTCTCGTTCGGGTGCCTCGCCTTCCATTCTTTGTAGGCAGCCTTGCCTTCCCAAGCCGTAAAGGCACGAGGCGGACACCCCCGACCGGCCCAAGTCTCGCGGGTATGCGGCAGCCAGTACTTGGGCGCGACCTCCTTGGTGGCCGCAACCTTCCTAGGACGGCTGGGACTGCTCGCACCTACTGCCGTCACGATCTCGGCCTTTTGCTTGGCCGTGAACACTGTTCCGTACTGGCCCAATAGGCCGATGATCTCGGAATAGGCATCAGCCGACTGTTGCTGGCGTAGCTGGACTTCTTGTTCTTCCAGCTTGCAGAGTTCCTCCTCCAACTCGGCCTAGGCCGTGGCGATGGAGTCGAGCGTTGACTTAGTCATTCAGATGTGACCTTTCATGGGAGGGCCCGAAGGGCACGGTATTAACCGCAGTCTATCGGATTGGATACCCCACTAGCAGGGCTCAGTCCCGATAGCCGAACTACTCCGAAAAGTCTTTATTTGGCGGGGCCTCTATGCGCACATGAGTGAGCTTCAGCAGGCGTGAATCATTCCAGAGATGCGGCCCGAAACGGCACCCAATCTGTGCTAGAAACACTTCCATCACCTGAAGCCAGTAAAACCCGGAACAAGTACCTCTTATTGCGGGTAAGGCAGCGAGTCGCCGTAAGAGTGGTCAACGGAACGGACAGGACTACCTCTTCATCAGGAGGCAAAGAGAAACGAGATCCAGTGGCCACATAGTCAAGGTAACTGCAAGGCGCAATGACCGTCCCGCTAACATGTGCAACTTCCACTTTGACCGAAGATTTAGCACCAATACCAAACAATCGATCATCAACGACCAGCACATCTTGAGATCTGTTCCTCACAGTAACTTTGAACTCTTTTCCTTCGACAAGCAGGACTTCAACGCCCGAGCTATATGACCTACAGGAAAGCAGAGCGGCGGCAACTGCCAGCACAATGAGCAGTTGCAAAGACTTCGACCGCGAGGCGACTAAATTATTCATTATATCCTTTTCGAACCTCGCTCTCTTTCTCGCTCTCTATTGCGCCCCCGCTCGCGCGATTCTTCTCTTTGTCTAATGCGTTCCCTGTAGGTTCTTATCTCCGCCTTGAACCACTCTACCTCATCCGGCGTACTTCCGAAGCGCTCGGCGTTCTCGATATGGAAAACAGGGGTCAGAGTACCTTTTCCTTAGCTGGACGTCCCGGCTGCCCTAACCCGGCGCGTCGCTCCAACTGTTGCTCGATTTGGGCCTGAAATTTGCTTGAGCCCAATGCGCGCTGACGCTGTATGTACTGGCGTATGGCAGCAACATCTTCATCGGGTAGAGTTTGTGAGACCAGCTCCCGATATAGCACGCATCGTTCTACAGCACCCAGTGCGATCCGCAGGTAGGCGTCATGATGACTCACCAGCGGATCGGATTGTCCAAGCCCATTGCAGCGATAGCTCGACCAGGGATAGTCGCCCGGCTCGGCCACCATGGCAGCGCGCACTGGATTCAGTTCGATGTAGCGATAGCACGCGATGACGTACCGCTCACTATCGACCAGGCTGGACTTGTAGCGACCCTCCCACAACGTGCCCGTCCTGCCGATGCTGTCGTTGATAAAGCGTACATATCGCCGTCCCACCGCCTGCATCATCCGGGATACGGCACCCGCCGCTGGAGGTGTCACCAACAGATGGACGTGATTGGTCATCAGCACGTAGGCGTGCACGCGGCATTCGAACTTGAGCGCGGCCTCGCGTAGGTCCTGCAGGTAGCGTGCATAGTCCACAGGCCGGAAGAAGCACGCCTGCCTGTCATTCCCTCGCTGCACGATGTGCTGCGTCACTCCCGGAAGATCGAGACGCGTCATCCTTGGCATATCCACCCTCCATGGCATGGAGGGCACTGTGTGCGGCTATCTGCAAATCAAGAAGTACCGAAGGACGCGGCTCGAGGTCAGAAGCAGCCGCTACTCCCTGTCGGAAAACGTACTCTGACCCCTATTTTCCGCACCAGCAACGGCCGCGCCGAAGAAGCGCGGGCCGCAGAAGAAGATCAGGCAGCAGCTCGAACAGATCGAAGCGCTGCCCGTGACCAAGCAACGCATGGTCGTTCAGATGATCGATGCCGTGCTCGCTCAAGCCGGGCGCTAGCCGCAGCAATCACATCGCCAACAACGACAAGGCCCGCTGATGCGGGCCTTGTGGTTCATGGGCGAGGATTAATTGCCCCCATCCCCTTTAGTTCTCGTTCCCCCGGCTTTTCGTAATGTAGCCAAAAGCACTCGAATAGAGATAAATCGGAGCATGTCCCTCATAGCCTGGCACTTCTACAACGAATCGCTCACTCGTTCCAGAACAATTCGCGCAGATCTGCACCCCTTTTATGTCGATGGTAGTTCCGGGATTGAGGACTGCTCGCGAGATAACTTCACGTCCATCGATTCCAGGCTTTGGGACTATCACGAAGTGCTCTACTTCCTTCTTGCTCGGATCGAAATCTATCCCGAGGATCAGAAGTTGCGAGGTTACTTCTTGAGTTGATGGAACCAAGCCTTGATAGCGCTGTTCATTGCTGGCATCAACGTACCTCGGCGCAGACAGACTACATGCGCTCATGAGTCCGCACAGCAAGAGCAAGAGCAAGAGTGCGCACCTTCTCATTCGACTACCTTTTCTCCTCAAGCACGGGCTTGGCCTGCTCCTGCGCAGTTTGATCGTGAGAGTGTTCAAATGGCTTGGGGATGTTCGTTCCTAAAACTGAATTGATGATCCCGACGTTCATGTTTACTGTCTCTGCCCCTGCAGCAATGGCATAAGCGCCCCCCATCGATGGGATATTGGCCAACTGATCGGGAACTCCGTTAGCAACAGCAGTGTCGACAAAAGCATCATGAAGCGTTCCCATGGTATGCATTCCGGGGACATTGTTATCGAGCATTTCCCCGCGCCCACCTTGCTCAATGTTCCCCGGTTGAACCGGCGTGCCCTCGCGACCAACAACATAGGGATGATCTGCAGGCCGAGTCCATCCGCTACCAGTCACTGCTGCATTGGAGTCCTTAGAGCCGAGTGCATGAGTTTTTGCTTCATTTGTCATCCGCTGGGATTCTGCCTGCGCCTTAAATTGATTAGGGTTGACTGGACCCATTCTGAAACTTTGTCGCCCATCCGGATCCGTAAACTTGTACGGGTTGTTATTTGCATATCTGTACCGATGGAACTGGCTGATCGACTGTTCGTAAGCCGTGACCGGATCGACGGAGAGGAAGATTCCGAGCACGGGATCGTAATAGCGCTGCTGCATGTATGTCAGCCCCGTGGCCGCATCCTGCACATGCCCCGTGTAGCCGATGCCTTGGTAGCTGGGCTTGCCGATCACTGCACCATACGGCTCATAACTATTCCGTTCGGTAGCCGCTCCCGCCTGGTTGGTGACGGCCACGGGGCTGCCCAGCGCGTCGGTATGCTGAAACTTTATTTCCGGCGAAGCGCTAGAAAAACTTCGGTCACGAATGGCAATGACACTTCCTGCCAGATAGATGTTTTCACTGGCAATTGTCTTGCGATAGTCCTCCTGGTAGAGAATCTGCCCGGACTGGCTGTATTGGGACAGGATGTTCTGGGTCGTTATCGGGTCCCATGCCATTATGCGCCGACCGTGCGCATCGTAACGGTAGTGCTCCTTGCCCGTCACCACACGCAGGCGATTACCGTAGTCGAATACGTAGGACTGACCATTCTTGTTCTGCAGATTGCCCTGAAGGTCATAGCTCAAGCCAACGATCGTCGCGCCTGCGCTGTTCTTGATGTTGCCCAGACGGTTTTGCGCGTCATAGACATACGAGGCATAGTCCTTCACCCCGGCCAGTTTCCAAGAAGTCAGATTGTCCAGTGCGTCGTAGGTGAAGCGGTGCCAGCAATCGCCGCCGAAACTGCATGAGCCGGCGTTCGTCAGGCGATCCAGGCCGTCATATGTCATATATCGGATATGCAGCGCATCGCCACTGTTGACGCCATCGCGCGCCCAATCATTGATCCTGACCGTATTGCCGTTCTGGTCGTAGGTATAGACGAAGTCAACCACACTTCCTGAATCGGTGCTGCGCGCCGGCAGTTGCCGTGCGTTCTGGGTCATCGTGTGCACGATGCCGTTGCCATACGTGAACTGCTTGACCGCCCCGTTGGGGTAGTAGCTGGCGCCGGAAGCATAGTAGTAGCCCGACTGGTCTCGTGCCTGGGTAGCCTGCCCCAATGCATTGGGTGCGTAGCTGATAGTCAGCCCCGTAGGATACGTCTGTGTGGACCGATTGCCGTTGGCATCGTAGCCATAACCCAATCCCCAGCTATACCAGCCTTGTTGTGTGATGCTCTCGCCTGTCGGCAGGCGGCGGCGGTTGTAGGTATAGTCGTTCTGAACAATCCCGAGACCCGGCCCGTCATTATGGGTGATGATCTTCCTGGGCAATCCATCGGGCCAGTACTCCCAGGTTTGGTCACCCGCTCCGTTCGGGAAAACGATCTGGTGCAAGCGATTGCGGTTGTCGTAGTAGCGCGTGACCTTGCGCCCCGAATCGCGCCCTGCAATCGTGTCGCAACCGGCTGTTCCGTTCAGGTGATGCAAGCCGGACGCACTCCACTGCAGGTTGCCACCACCGTCGTAATCCATGATGGTGGCGCCCGTTTCAGGCTCGACAGCTTTGCAGAGTTGCTGATGGCTGTCGTATACGTAATGCCGGTCCACGTACTTGCTGCCGTCGGCGTTACGCTTCCGGATGCGAAGCGGTTTGCCGAAGGCATCGCGATGGATCTCGGTGGCCGATGTGTCGGCCCCTGCAAACTGGGTAATGCCTGTGGGGAAATCGTAGCTTGGCTGATCGTAGGCCTGGTACTGCGTGAGCGTCTGATAGCCGCGCGGATTGGTTACCCTCATCTGGAACCCGGGCAGATACTCCGTCAGCGTCGTCAGCAAGCCGTGCTCGCTGTCCTGTTTGACCTGCGTGACCCTGTCCAAAGCATCGTAGAAAGTCCATATGCCATTCGCGGCCGGGACGATGTCCGATGAGGGATATGATTGGAACGCTACCCGGCCATTTGAGTCGTAACTGGTGCTAATCGCGCGCAGAGTACCAAGGGTGTTGTATGCGTCATATTCGTTACTCAGGATAGGACGCCACATGGCATCGAAGTAGACAACTTTCTGGTAACTGCCTCGATAGGTGAATTGGCGCCACTGACCAGCCGCAACACCTGGCGGACGCCATTCGCCAGCCGTCATTGGGCGAAATTCAATATTCGTTGCAAGCCAAGCAGATGTATCACAGACGCCAGTCTGAACCTCTGACGGATATGTCACGAGATTGATTCGTCCCATGGCGTCGTAGCCATAGCAGGTCTTGTAGCCGTTCTCGTCGGTAGTCGAGGTAATCCAGCCATTGTCGTTGACGACTGCAGATTGCGTGGCGCCTGCGGGTACCTCCGGCGTTCCCGGATACTTGATCGTTTGCGGTATCCCACGCTTCCAGTTGGAGAGCATGATGACATTGTTGTTGCCATCTTTGACCGTAGCAACCGTTCCATCGGCGTTATAGGTCAATGTCTGCTGCAACTTGCCGAATGACGATTGAATCAATGGCATGGCAGTCGCGGCATCGTAGGTCGCCGAGTTGACGATATCACCATCACAAGCCGCGCTTGCTGGTATCGACACGGCACAGGTCACGCTGGCGGTCTGCCCCAGCACCCATTTCGTCGTGTTGTCGTGGTAGGTGATGATTTCCTGACGTGAGAAGCCCAGCGAGTTGGACCTGGTGATTGTGGAGGGTCGGGCATTCACATCGAACGCATTGACAGCGTAAGAGAATGTCTCGCCGTCCTGACTCATGACTTGAAGTCGTGCAGGCCTCACCCGTCCAAGCTGCGGCTCCGATCGCAGGGACTGACCGATCCTGCCGGGGAAACCGAAACCGGCGACCTCGCTGTCCTGGACGAAAGTCGTGGCCTGGCTGCGCAATACCGTCGTCGCACTTCCCGTCGTACTCTCAAGCAGCCGTCCCTCGTTCGCACCGTAGACCACGCCGAATCGATGTCGGTCCTTTGATCCGTCCGGCTTGGTCACCGTCACCCATTTCGATTCCGGAAGCGGATTCAGGGTTGGTGCGCCACTGAAATCGCAGGGCGCGTAGGGGTAGCAGAAGCCGAAGCGCGTGACTTGCTCGTAGTTGTACTGGGTCGATTTAGCTTCGATTCCCGGCCCCGACACCAGGACATTCGACAACGAGAAGTAATCAAAGTAATTGGGCCACCGCAATCTATCGTAGCCGGGAATCTCCAGGATCTCGAAGTGGATCGGATTCTCTTCCGTGAAGAGAGCGCCAAGCTTTACGAAATCGAAAGCATCGCCCCACTCCATCCCGCCCGCAACAAGCTCCAGAATATCTTTGATATCCCCTGCTGAAAGCTGGCTGGACCCGGTCGGCGTCTGGAATGTCCAGACGACGTGCGGTGGAATATCACGGGTGCAGGCGAAGTCCATGCCTACGCGATAGTGCCGCAGCAGGTCAAAAGTGAACTTGGCTTGCGCACCGGATGGATGGGTGATGCTGTACTCGTAATGCCCCTGCCCCAGTCCAGGTTCGTCGCAGAAGGTCGGGCCGACACCTGCACCCAACTGCTCGATGTACTCGGCCTTCAGAACTCCCGTGGCGGAGAATGACCAACGTGAGCTATCGGGATTCACTACCGAGGCAAGCGTGCCGTCTTGAGCATACTGATACGTCCAGCTCCGTCCGTTGGTCGCCGCAGAACTGACTTTTTCGCCCGACCACGTGAGGGTGATGCTCCTGCCGTCGCTGGAACTGATGCTCTGCAGCTTGTCGCCGCTGTAGCTATAGTTCACCCAGTTGCCATACCGGTCTTGGACGCGACTCACCAGCAAGTAGATGCGCTTGCGTGTCAACGCGCCCATGACCGGCTTCTTGATCGGGCGGATCGTCCGCTCGACGACTTTGTCGAACCGATAGCGCAAGCCTTCGGGCGTGACGAGTTCAAAACCCTCGCCAGGGTAGCCTGCCTGCAACGTCGCCAGACACTTCAGTCGGCCTTGGGACGCTGTAGTCCAAGGGTACGACTGACCATCTGCCGGCGCGCCATGCGCGCCCGGAATGACCTTCAGCATTTCCTCGCCGTCCATTCCTGGAACGTGGACCCTATAGCCGCTCCAGATGTCTTCCGGGTCGAAGCTGCTATTGCCGATGTACGGCACTTGCTGCACCGAGCAACGGGAATTGCGATTGGCCGCATTGGGAGGACCCACCACCCAGCCATGGGCCGAGGAGAACGTCCCTTCGATATGGGGAATGTCGATATCCCAGTTGCCGAACCCGCCCAGATATGTCATCTGGAAGCGGTCTTCCACTGCATATCGACGACCCAGCGCTACCGGCAATGCGTTGTTGCCGAGAATGCTGATATCCGTAGCAGCAAAGCTCGTGCTTCCATCGTAAAGACTGACGGTCTGCCCGAACGATCCACCATCGAGCGCGGTGACGGTCTGCGCCGTACTGACCTTCTTCCCGTACTCCTGCCAAGGCTGAGCATCCTGCGCCTGAACCTGTTGCGCGCAAAGCACCGAAACGGCGATACCCGCCGCCATCAACCAACGATTCATCACCACCCCCGTGGAAACAGGATCCATCCTCTGCATCCGGCCGAAATTCCCCTACGACAGATGCTTGCCTCACCGACATTACCGCACAATCCCTTACAAAGGAACGGGCTTTCCGGCTGCGGGGAATCCCACCCCAGATGGAAACGGCCTCACTCTGAAAACAGGGATCAAAGTACCTTTCTTGGCATGGCGTCCCAAGCTGTCCAGCTCCATCCACGCAACGAAGCTTGATGTCACAAAATACGACGACTGCACCTTTCGACCTTGTAGGGAGTGCATCCACCCAGCCCTCCACTTCGGCTCGCTCGGGGTAGCAATTCCAGCACCGTTCCAGGACTTCCATACCACGTAATACGGATCGTCCGCGTTGGGGTCATGTCGGGGAGCGGCACATACTTTGATGCGAGGCTCCTCAGAATGGCGATACTTCGAAACCTCGGACAAGTGCTGTCGTAATGCACTGCATTCCAGCCTCTTTCCTTAATTTCCCACCAAGTCAACGCGACCGAAGAGCCCGTATCAAAGCGCCCGAACGACTTGTCAGTTAACTGACCAACTGCAGCCGCAATTCCTTCGGCAACGCGAACACCATGTCTTCCGGCTCGCCGTCCAGTTCGCCCACACCGGCAGCGCCCAGTTCGCGCAGGCGCTGGATGACGCCTTCGATCAGCACGTCGGGGGCGGAGGCGCCGGCGGTCACGCCGATGCGTTGCTTGCCGTCGACCCAGCGCGGATCGATCTCGTGCGCGCCGTCGATCAGGTAGGACTCCACGCCGTCGCGTTCGGCGAGTTCGCGCAGGCGGTTGGAATTGGAGCTGTTGGGGGAGCCGACCACCAGCACCAGGTCGCATTGCTTCGCCAGGTCGCGCACGGCGTCCTGGCGGTTCTGGGTGGCGTAGCAGATGTCGTCGTTCTTCGGGCCCTGGATAGCCGGGAAGCGCGCTTGCAGCGCCTGGATGATGCCTACGGTGTCGTCCACCGACAGCGTGGTCTGGGTGGTGTAGAACAGGTTGTCGGGCTGGCCCACTTCCAGCGTGGCGGCATCGTCGATGTCCTCCACCAGGTAGATGCGCCCGGTGCCGCCTTCGGCATTCCATTGCCCCATCGTGCCTTCCACTTCTGGGTGCCCGGCATGGCCGATCAGCACCACGTCGCGGCCGGCGCGACAATGGCGGGCCACTTCCAGGTGCACCTTGGTGACCAGTGGGCAGGTGGCGTCGAACACCTTCAGCCCGCGCCGCGACGCTTCGCCACGCACGGCCTGCGACACGCCGTGGGCGCTGAAGATCACCGTGGCGCCGTCCGGCACTTCGTCCAGTTCCTCCACGAACACCGCGCCGCGTTGCTTGAGGTCGTCGACCACGAAGCGGTTGTGGACCACTTCGTGGCGCACGTAGATCGGCGCGCCCAGCGTCTCGATGGCGCGCTTGACGATCTCGATGGCGCGGTCGACACCGGCGCAGAAACCGCGGGGATTGGCGAGGAGGACGTCCATGGAAGCGGATTCTACCGAAGGGGGAAACTCATGGGGCTGAATTGGCTTGTGAGGCCGGGTTTGCGTGGTTCCCCTCTCTCTGCCGGGACCATAGGTGCAACCGGCTGTGGTATCGGCCCGAGGCTCCAAACCAAGCAAAGTGGTGAGGCGTAGGGCTGGTGGTCGGGGCTGAAACCCCTCCTACATGGGGCTGGGAGCACGCTCCCGATCTCTGGCGCCATGGACTTCGGAGCGGTGGCGTCGTCAGCCCTGGAAGGCCGATCTGCCAGCGGAGCCGGGCGCTCAGCCCTTCTTCTTGCCGTCCACCAACCCGAACAGCGCAATGCCGATGGCGCCGCCCACCACTGCGCAGTCGGCGATGTTGAAGGCCGGCCAGTAATGATCGCGCCAATGCCACTGGATGAAGTCCACTACGTGGCCGTGGACCAGGCGGTCGAGGACGTTGCCCAGCGCGCCGCCGATCACCAGCGCATAGGGCAACGCCTGCCGCCAGTCGCCGCGCGCCGTGCGCGAGAGCCAGAATCCCAGCAGGCCGCTGATGCCGACCGCCAGTGCACTGAAGAGCCAGATCTGCCAACCGCCGGCATCCGCCAGGAAGCTGAATGCCGCGCCGGTGTTGTAGGTGCGGTACCAGTTCCAGAAGCCCTCGATCACCGGTACGGCGGTGTGTTCGGGCAGCGAGGCGAGCACCCAGGCCTTGGACCACTGGTCCAGGCCGATCACCGTGGCCGACAGCAGCAGCCAGATCAGGGCGTTGGGTTTGGGGTGCTTGCTCATCGCGTTCCTGTTCGAGAGAAACCTGTAGGAGGGGCTTCAGCCCCGACCGCATGCCATCAAAGCACTGGGACTAAAAGAGCATCGGGGCTGACTTTCAACAGCCGAATGGCTGGTCAGCCCCTCCTACGGGGATTGCGGGTAGGTCAGAACCAGCGGCGGTCCTCGCCGTGGCCGTCGATATTCTCCACGCAGCGGCCGCATAGTTCCGGGTGCGCCGCGTGGGTGCCGACGTCGGCGCGATGGTGCCAGCAGCGCACGCACTTGGCCTTGGCGGTGGGCTGGGCCAGCACGTAGACCTCGTCCGCACTTACCTCCGACACGGTAACGTCGCCGCTGATGAAGAAGAAACGCAGTTCTTCGGCCAGCGGCTGCCACTTCGCGGCCTTCTCTGCGTTCACCGACACTGCGATCTCGGCCTCCAGCGCCGCGCCGATCAGGCCGTTGGCGCGCATCGGCTCCAGCACCTTGGCGACTTGCTCGCGCAGCGCCAGCAACTGGTCGAAATCTGCGGCATTCAATGGAGCATCCGCCGGCAGCGGCGCCAGTCCGTCGTACCAGGTCGCGAACAGCACGTTGCCCACGCGCTCGCCGGGCAGGTAGCCCCACATCTCGTCGGCGGTGAAGCTGAGCACCGGCGCGATCCAGCGCACGAAAGCCTCGGCGATGCGGTACATCGCGCTCTGCGCGCTGCGGCGGCCGCGCGAGTCCTCGCGCATCGTGTACAGGCGGTCCTTGGTGACATCCAGGTACAGCGAACCGAGGTCGACGCTGCAGAAGTTCAGCAACGCCTGCACGATCTCGGCGAAATCGTAGCGATCGTAGGCGGCCTTGATCTTCTCCTGCACTTCCCAGGCGCGGTGCACGATCCAGCGGTCCAGCGCGACCATATCGGCCGGCGCAACCAAATCGCGTACCGGATCGAAGCCGTTGAGGTTACTGAGCAGGAAGCGCGCAGTGTTGCGCAGGCGACGATAGGCGTCGGCGTTGCGCTTCAGGATCTCCTGCGACAGCGACATCTCGTTGCTGTAGTCGGCGCTGGCGATCCACAGGCGCAGGATGTCCGCGCCCAGCGTCTTCATGATGTCCTGCGGCTCGATGCCGTTGCCCAGCGACTTGGACATCTTGCGGCCGTGCTCGTCCACGGTGAAACCGTGGGTCAGGCACTGCTTGTACGGCGCGGCCTTGTCGATCGCCACGCCGGTCAACAGCGAGGACTGGAACCAGCCGCGGTGCTGGTCCGAGCCTTCCAGGTACAGGTCGGCCGGCTTGCCGAGGCCGCGCTCCAGCAACACGCACTCGTGGGTCACGCCGGAATCGAACCAGACATCGAGGATGTCGGTGATCTTCTCGTAGTCCTTGGCTTCTTCGCCCAGCAGCTCGGCGGCATCCAGCGTGTACCAGACGTCCACGCCGCCCTGCTCCACCCGGTCGGCCACCGCGTGCATCAGTTCCACGCTGCGCGGATGCGGTTCGCCGGTCTCGCGGTGCACGAACAACGCGATCGGCACGCCCCAGGTGCGCTGGCGCGAGATGGTCCAGTCCGGACGCCCCTCCACCATGCCGGCGATGCGCGCTTCGCCCCACTGCGGGAACCAGCCGACCTGCTTGATCGCGTCGAGCGCATCGCGGCGCAGGTGGGCCTGCTCCATCGAGATGAACCACTGCGGCGTGGCGCGGAACGCGATGGGCGTCTTGTGGCGCCAGCAGTGCGGGTAGCTGTGCTCCAGCTTGCTGAAGGCGAGCAGCGCGCCGCTCTGCTTCAGCACGTCGACGATGACGTCGTTGGCTTTCCAGATATGCAGGCCCGCCAGTTCCACGCCATGCGCGGCCGGCGTCGACGGCAGGTACACGCCGCGGCCATCGACCGGGTTGAGCTGCGCGGCGGTGTACTTGTCGATCAGGCCGTACTGCTTGCCGACCACGTAGTCCTCCTGGCCGTGGCCAGGCGCGGTATGCACGGCGCCGGTGCCGTCCTCGGCCGACACATGGTCGCCCAGCAGCACGGGGATGTCGCGCTCGTCGTAGAACGGATGCGCGAACAGCAAGCCTTCCAGCGCGGCGCCCTTCGCGCGACCGTGCACGGCCAGGTCGGTCACGCCGTAGCGTTGCAGCGCGCGCGCAGCCAGCGCATCGGCGATCACCAGCCAGCGCCGCTTGCCGCCGTGCGCGGGTCCCTCGACCAACGCGTATTCCAGTTCGCCGCCCAGCGAGACGGCGAGCGAAGCGGGCAGCGTCCACGGCGTGGTGGTCCAGATCGGCACGGCGACTTCGACATCTGCAGGCACGTCCACGCCGAACGCCTTGCCCACCGCCTGCGCATCGCGCGCGGCATAGGCCACGTCCACCGCCGGCGACACCTTGTCGGCGTATTCGATCTCGGCCTCGGCCAGCGCCGAGCCGCAGTCGAAGCACCAGTGCACCGGCTTCACGCCGCGGGTCAGGTGGCCGTTGGCGACGATCTTCGCCAGCGCGCGGATCTCGTTGGCCTCGAAGCGGAAGTCCAGTGTTTTATACGGATTGTCCCAGTCGCCGATCACGCCCAGGCGCTTGAAGTCCTTGCGCTGCAGGTCGATCTGCGACTCGGCATATTCACGGCACTTCTGCCGGAACTCCACCGCGTCCAGCTTCACGCCGACCTTGCCGAACTTCTTCTCGATGGCGATCTCGATCGGCAGGCCGTGGCAGTCCCAGCCCGGGATGTAGGGCGCATCGAAGCCGGCCAGGTACTTCGATTTGACGATGATGTCCTTGAGGATCTTGTTGACCGCGTGACCCAGGTGGATCGCGCCGTTGGCGTAGGGCGGGCCGTCGTGCAGCACGAACAGCGGGCGGCCCTTGGCGTTGGCGCGCAACTGCGCGTACAGGCCGTCGCGCTCCCAGCGCGCCAGCGTGTCCGGCTCGCGCTTGGGCAGGTCGCCGCGCATCGGGAAATCCGTGGCCGGCAGGTGAAGGGTCGCTTTGTAGTCCTGGCTCACGCCGTCGCTCGTCGTTTGTCTTCGGAAAGGATTGCGCGCGCTTGTCCGGCGTCGCGATGCATCTGCTCGGTGAGGCTGGGCAGATCGGGGAATTTCAGCTCGTCGCGCAGCTTGGCGACGAATTCGACCTCGATGTGGCGCCCGTACAGGTCGCCGGCGAAGTCGAACAGGTGGGCTTCCAGCAACGGCTCCACGCCGTCCACCGTCGGCCGCGTGCCGAAGCTGGACACCGACGGCCACGGCCCATCGCCGACGCCGTGCACCCAGGTAGCGTAGATGCCGGACAGCGCGGGCGTCTTCGGGAAGCGCAGGTTGGCGGTGGGGAAACCGAGCGTGCGGCCGAGCTGCTTGCCGCGCACCACGCGGCCGCCGATGGCGTAGGGCCGGCCGAGCAGGCGCGCGGCGGTGGCGAAATCGCCGCCCTTCAGCGCTTCGCGGATGCGGGTGCTGGAGACGCGCTCGCCGTGCGCATGCACGGGTTCGATCTCGCCTGCGCTGAAGCCGAGTTCGCTTCCCATCGCCTGCAACAAGGCCAGATCGCCGCCGCGGCGATGGCCGAAGCGGAATTCCGGGCCGATCCAGACCTCGCGCGCGGCCAGCCGGCCGGCCAGCAAGGTGCGCACGAAATCCTCGGCCGACATGTCGGAGAGCTTGGCGTCGAAGCGCAGCAGGCCCACATGGTCCGCGCCGAGGCCCAGCAGGCCCTCCACCTTGGCGCGTGCCAGCGTCAGCCGCGGCGGCGGGTTGTCCCGGGCGAAGAACTCGCGCGGCAGCGGCTCGAACGTCACCACCACGGCCGGCACGCCCAGCGCACGGGCGCGCGCCACCGCATGCCGCACCAGCGCGCGGTGGCCCGAGTGCAGGCCATCGAAGGCGCCGATGCAGACCACGCTACCGCGGGGGCACAACGGCCCGCCATCGACGTCACGGAACAGCCTGCTCATGGATTCCTTGCTGGGGCGGCCGGACAGAAAGGCCCGGCCAGGGGGCGACATCGCCACAAGCCCCGAAGTATAGCCGGCCCCGGCCGCTTCAATGGCCGCGCAGGTCCCGCGGACGGATGCCCTGCAGCCACAGCAGGCCGGCATACAGCGCGCCGCCCGCACCGACCATCGCTGCCAGGCGCCAGCCGCGCTCCCACCAGGCCCAGGCCGACCAGTCCGGCCAGGCCAGGCGGAACGCCAGCACCGTCAGCGTCATCGCCAGCGTGGCCAGCCCGATCTGGCGCAGGAAACGGCCCCAGCCCGGCTGCCGCCGATAGACGCCGGCCCGGCGCAGCAGCCAGGCCAGTTGCAACGCATTGACCCAGCCGGCCACGGCGATGGCCAGCGCCAGCAGGGCGTGGGCGCCGGGAATCCGCGCCAGCGCCTGTTGCCAGCTACCGCCCGCGGCTTCCAGCGCCGCCTGGCCGGCCTGCGTGGCGTACAGCAGCGCCGCGAACAGTCCCACCGTGCACAGGGCGTTCGTCAGCACTGCCACCACGGCCGCCTTCACCGGCGTGCGGGTGTCCTGACGCGAGTAGAACGCCGGCGCCAGCACCTTCACCAGCAGGAAGGCGGGAACCGCCGTGGACTGTGCGATCAGGCTCCAACTGCTCATCCGGGTGTCGAATGCCGTGAAGCTGCGGTACTGGAACAGCGTCGCCATCAGGGGCTCCGCGCACAGGATCAGCCCGACGCAGGCGGGCAGGCCGATCAGCAGACAGAGCCGGAAGCCCCAGTCCAGCCCCTTCGAGTAGCCTTCCGAGTCCGTGGCGGCATGCCGGCTGGACAGGTGCGGCAGGATCACCGTGCCGATCGCCACGCCGAACATGCCCAGCGGGAACTCCAGCAGGCGGTCGCTGTAGTACAGCCAGGTCATGCTGCCGCTGATCAGGAACGAGGCCGCCATCGTGTTGAACAGCAGGTTGAACTGCACGACGGAAGAACCGAACAGCGTCGGCACCATCAGTTTCAGGATCTTGCGCACGCCGGCATGGGCGAAATCCAGCTTCGGCCGCGGCAGCAGGCCCAGCTTCGCCAGCGCGGGCAACTGGAAGCCGAGCTGCAGGATGCCGGCGGCGAACACGCCCCAGCCCAGCGCCTTGATCGAGCCGCCCATCAGCGGCGCCAGCCCCAGCGCCGCGGCGATCATCGCCAGGTTCATCAGCACCGGCGACAGCGCCGGGATGGCGAAGCGCTGGTAGCTGTTGAGAATGCTGCCGACCAGCGAGGCCAGCGAGATGAACAGCGCATACGGGAAGGTGATGCGCAGCATCTCGATGAACAGCGCGTGCTTCTCGCCCCCCGGCGCGAAGCCCGGCGCGATCACCTGGGTCAGCCAGGGCGCGGCCAGCAGGACCGCCGCCGTCACCACCAGCAGCGCCGCCAGCAGGGTGCCGGTCACGCGGTCGACCAGTTCCTTGACTGCCTGCGGCCCGTACTTCTCCTTGTATTCGGCCAGGACCGGCACGAAGGCCATCGAGAACGAGCCCTCGGCCGACAGCCGCCGCATGAAGTTCGGGATGCGGAAGGCAGCGACGAACACGTCCATGGCCGGGTTCGCCCCGAACACGATGGCGTAGACTTGGTCGCGGACCAGCCCGGACACCCGGGACAGGAAGGTCATCGAGCTGAAGATGGTCGTGGAACGCAGGAGCCGGCTACCGCTCATCGCCCCTCCTCCGCCCCGGAACGACCCAGGTTGACGCAACCTATTGAATGCCCCATAATTTCCGGCTCGATTACCCGTCTTCCGTTCAACCCCTGAATTCTCTCAGGTATTCACCAGGAATCCCACCGTGGCCAATATCAAGTCCGCCAAGAAGCGCGCCAAGCAGACCGTCGTGCGCAATGCGCGCAACGCCGGTCAGCGTTCGATGCTGCGCACCGCCGTCAAGAAAGTGCTGAAGGCCCTCGACGCCAACGACGCCGCCAGCGCCCAGGCGGCCTTCGCCTCGGCCCAGCCCATCCTGGACCGCCTCAGCGCCCGTGGCCTGATCCACCGCAACAAGGCCGCTCGCCACAAGAGCCGCCTGAACGCCCGCATCAAGGCGCTGCAGGCCGCCTGATCCAGCGGTACACGGACGCGAAGACACGGAACCCGCCGCAAGGCGGGTTTCTTTTTGCCCGTCCCGCCCCATTGACGCGCGGCCCGGCTCCGGGTTGGATACACCGGCCTTCCCGCCCGGGGAGGCGTCACCAACCAGGGGGAACACCATGAAACTGCTGCGCGCGGCGGCCCTCGTCGTCGTCCTGGCCACCGCTTCGCTGTCGGCCTAGGCCGGCAAGATGGCCAAATCCAAGGAACCGCTGACGCTGGAGCCGGACAAGGCCGCCATCGTCTTCCTGCGGCCGGGCAAGTTCGTCGGCGCCGCTGTGGCCGTGCCGGTATACGACGTGACCGGCGACGACACCCGGTTCGTCGGCATCCTCGACGCCGGCAGCAAGGTGGCCTACTAGGTGCCGGCCGGCGAGCACGTGTTCATGACCACCATCTTCGGCGGCGAAGCCGGCGTGCGCTTCTACAAGGCCCATGTCGAGGCCGGCAAGACCTATTACTTCCGCGCCCACATCATCCAGGGCATCTGGGGCCTGGAACCGGTCCGCCAGGAGGCGCTGGACGGCAAGGACTTCGCGACCTGGGACAAGGGCACCCAGTTGACGGTCAACAGCCCCAAGTCGCTGGAATGGGGCCAGGCCAACCTGGAAAGCGCCAGCCAGCGACACAAGGCGCTGGAGCCGCAATCGATCGACGAAGCCAACACCCTGCGGGTGGAAGACGGCCGCTGAGGCCGGGTGCCGACGCCACCGCTCCAGCATGGAAAACCCGCCAACCGGCGGGTTTTCCGTTTCAGTCCTGCCCGGCCTCTTCAGCTTCCTCGCGCTGGCGGTCGAAGAAGGCCATCACGTCCTTCATGATCGGCCAGGTGCCTTCGCGCGAGATGGCCGAAACCTGGTACCACGGCTGGGTCCAGCCCAGGCTGGCGATGATCTGCGCCGCGCGCTCCTTCGCCTCGTCCTCGAACATCAGGTCGGCCTTGTTCAGCACCAGCCAGCGCGGCTTGGCCAGCAGTTCCGGGTCGTGCTTTTCCAGTTCGCGCTCGATGGCGCGGACCTGCTCGACCGGGTCGATGCCTTCCACGCCGCCTTCCATCGGCGCCATGTCCACCAGGTGCAGCAGCAAGCGGGTGCGCTGCAGGTGGCGCAGGAACTGCGCGCCCAGGCCGGCGCCGTCGGCGGCGCCCTCGATCAGGCCGGGGATGTCGGCGATCACGAAGCTGCGGTGCGCCTCCACGCTGACCACGCCCAGGTTGGGATACAGCGTGGTGAACGGGTAGTCGGCTACCTTCGGCGTGGCCGCCGAGACCGCGCGGATGAAGGTGCTCTTGCCGGCGTTGGGGAAGCCCAGCAGGCCGACGTCGGCCAGCAGCTTCAGTTCCAGCTTCAACAGGCGCTGCTCGCCCTCTTCGCCCGGCGTGGCCTTGCGCGGCGCGCGGGTGACCGAGCTCTTGAAGTGCATGTTGCCCAGGCCGCCCTTGCCGCCCTTGGCGACCAGCAGGCGGTCGCCGTGGCGGGTCAGGTCGCCGATTACCTCGTCGGTGTCGACGTTGGTGACCACCGTGCCCACCGGCACCGTGATGGTCAGGTCCTCGCCGGCCTTGCCGTACATCTGCCGGCCCATGCCGTTCTCGCCGCGCTGGGCGCGGAACGTGGTCTGGTGGCGGAAGTCGACCAGGGTGTTGAGATTCTCGTCGGCCAACAACCACACGCTGCCGCCGCCGCCGCCGTCGCCGCCGTCGGGACCGCCCAGCGGGATGAATTTCTCGCGCCGGAAGCCCACGCAGCCGTTGCCGCCGTTGCCGGCGATGACCTGGATTTCAGCTTCGTCTACGAGTTTCATGGGGATGCCGGGAGGGGGAATCGAGAAGGAAGAATGGGAACGGCGGAAGCGTACCCCGCTTTTGCCCGTCATTCCCGCGAAGGCAGGAATCCGGCAACTTTCATGCAGGCCGCTGCGATCTTTCCGAACGGCAAAGGCGCTGGGTTCCCGCCTTCGCGGGAATGACGGCTCGCGGTTCTTCGGGGCCGACGGGACTGAAACGAAAAACCCCGCCGAAGCGGGGCTTTCCGGTGTGCAGCGTGGAGCGAAGGCTCAGGCCTGGCCCAGCACGCTGACGGTACGGCGCTTCTTGGCGCCCTTGATCGAGAACTCGACCTTGCCGTCGACCAGCGCGAACAGCGTGTGGTCGCGCCCCAAACCGACGCCGGCGCCCGGGTGGAACTGGGTGCCGCGCTGGCGGACGATGATGTTGCCGGCCTCGATGGCCTGGCCGCCGTAGACCTTCACGCCGAGCATCTTCGGGTTGGAGTCGCGGCCGTTGCGCGAGGAGCCTACGCCCTTTTTGTGTGCCATGACTGCTTCTCCTTACTTGTTGATGCCGGTGATTTCGATTTCGGTGTAGTGCTGCCGGTGCCCCTGGCGCTTCATGTGGTGCTTGCGGCGGCGGAACTTGATGATGCGCACCTTGTCGGCGCGGCCGTGGCCGACGACCTTGGCGGTGACGGTGGCGCCCTTCAGGGCGTCGCCCAGGCTGATGGTCTCGCCATCACCCAGCATCAGGATGTTGTCGAAGGTGACCTCGTTGCCGGCTTCGGCTTCGAGCTTCTCGACGCGGAGCGTCTCGCCCTTCATCACGCGGTACTGCTTACCGCCCGTGACTACGACTGCGTACATGTGGATTCCTCGGGTTCTGTAGTTATTTTTGGTGGAGCCTGCCGCCACTGGGGGCGGACAGAAGCGGAATTCTAGTGGATTCATACGGTTAGGGTCAACCCGACCCTGCTCCGCGTCGGTCCCGTCCCAATCGCGGGCAGGAACCGCCCGCATTGCCCGGCCACACTGGTCGACCCTCCCTTCCCGCACCGCCCGGCCCCTTCGGAATCATGCACTTGCACGCACCCCGCCTGCCGCGATCCGCCTGCTCCGCGACCGCCGCCCGCATCCGATCTCCGTCCCGCCACGGCGGCGGCCTGCGGCCCCCGCGGCCGCCTGCGCGCTGAACGGCCGCGTCCGCCGCCCACCGCGGTGCTGGCAACCCGGCGATTTGCCCCCATCTGGACAGATCGCTACGCTTCCTTGTTCGCCTTTCCGGACCCCCCACCCGATGGCCATGGACTTCATCCGCATCCGCGGCGCGCGGACGCACAACCTCAAGAACATCGACCTCGACCTCCCGCGCGACAAGCTGATCGTGATCACCGGCCTGTCCGGCTCGGGCAAGTCGTCGCTGGCGTTCGACACCATCTACGCCGAAGGCCAGCGCCGCTACGTGGAATCGCTGTCCGCGTACGCGCGGCAGTTCCTGTCGGTGATGGAAAAGCCGGACGTGGACCACATCGAGGGCCTGTCGCCGGCGATTTCCATCGAACAGAAATCGACCAGCCACAACCCGCGCTCCACCGTCGGCACGATCACCGAGATCTACGACTACCTGCGCCTGCTGTACGCGCGCGTGGGCACGCCGCGCTGCCCGGACCACGGCTATCCGCTGGAAGCGCAGACGGTCAGCCAGATGGTGGACCAGGTGCTGGCGCTGGACGGCGAGCAGCGCTGGATGCTGCTGGCGCCGGTGATCCGCGACCGCAAGGGCGAGCACGCGCAGGTGTTCGACCAGTTGCGCGCGCAGGGCTTCGTGCGCGTGCGCGTGGACGGCGAGCTGTACGAGATCGACGGCGTGCCGGCGCTGGCGCTGCGGCAGAAGCACACCATCGAAGCCGTCATCGACCGCTTCCGCCCACGCGAAGACCTCAAGCAACGCCTGGCCGAGAGCTTCGAGACCGCGCTCAAGCTGGGCGACGGCATGGCCCAGGTGATGTCGCTGGATCAGCCCGAAGCCGCGCCGCTGCTGTTTTCCTCCAAGTATTCCTGCCCGGTCTGCGACTACTCGCTGCCGGAACTGGAACCGCGCTTGTTCTCGTTCAACGCGCCGATGGGCGCCTGCCCCACCTGCGACGGCCTGGGCGTGGCGCAGTTCTTCGACCCGGCACGCGTGGTCGTGCACCCGGAGCTATCGCTGGCCGCCGGCGCGGTGCGCGGCTGGGACCGCCGCAACGCCTACTACTTCCAGTTGATCGCCTCGCTGGCCAAACACTACCGCTTCGACGTGGACGCACCGTGGCAGTCGCTGCCGGCCGGCGTGCAGCAGGCGGTGCTGTACGGCAGCGGCGAGGAGGTCATCACCTTCACCTACCTCACCGAGTCGGGCGGGCGCACGCAGCGCAAGCACCGCTTCGAAGGCATCGTGCCGAACCTGGAGCGCCGCTACCGCGAGACCGAATCGCCGGCGGTGCGCGAGGAACTGGCGAAGTACATCAGCGACCGCCCCTGCCCCGAGTGCGAAGGCGCGCGCCTCAACAAGGCCGCGCGCAACGTGTTCGTCGCCGACCGCGCCCTGCCCTCGCTGGTGGTGCTGCCGGTGGACGAGGCGCTGGCGTTCTTCCGCGGCCTGGACCTGCCGGGCTGGCGCGGCGAGATCGCGGCCAAGATCGTCAAGGAGATCGCCGAGCGGCTGGGCTTCCTGGTCGACGTGGGCCTGGACTACCTGACCCTGGAGCGCAAAGCCGATACGCTGTCCGGCGGCGAGGCGCAGCGCATCCGCCTGGCTTCGCAGATCGGCGCCGGCCTGGTCGGCGTGATGTACGTGCTGGACGAACCCAGCATCGGCCTGCACCAGCGCGACAACGAGCGCCTGCTGGGCACGCTGACGCGGCTGCGCGACCTGGGCAACACGGTGATCGTGGTCGAACACGACGAGGACGCCATCCGCATGGCCGACTACGTGCTCGACATCGGTCCCGGCGCCGGCGTGCACGGCGGCGAGATCGTCGGCCAGGGCACGCTGGACGACCTGCTGAAGTCGCCGCGCTCGCTGACCGGCCAGTACCTGTCCGGCAAGCGCGAGATCGAAGTGCCCAAGGCGCGGCACAAGGCCAATCCGAAGATGACGCTGCACCTGCGCGGCGCCACCGGCAACAACCTCAAGAACGTCGACCTGGACATCCCCTCGGGGCTGTTCACCTGCATCACCGGCGTGTCCGGCTCGGGCAAGTCCACGCTGATCAACGACACCCTGTACGCACTGGCCGCCAACGAGATCAACGGCTCCTCGCACAAGCCCGCGCCTTATCGCGACGTGGTCGGCCTGGACCTGTTCGACAAGGTGGTGGACATCGACCAGTCGCCGATCGGGCGCACGCCGCGCTCCAACCCGGCCACCTATACCGGCCTGTTCACCCCGCTGCGCGAACTGTACGCGCAGGTGCCGGAGGCGCGCGCGCGCGGCTATTCGCCGGGCCGCTTCAGCTTCAACGTGCGCGGCGGCCGCTGCGAGGCCTGCCAGGGCG
>CALJUL010000080.1 GCA_937975725.1 uncultured Pseudoxanthomonas sp.
CGCCACTACAGCGGACGCACCTTGCGCGAATTGCGCGCCATCAGGCCCAGCGCCGTGCGGTGCGGCAGCAGCTTCACCAGTACGTGCAGCAGCCGGTAACGCCAGCCGGGCACGGCCAGCACGTCGCCGCGCTCGCTGGCCTCGATGCCGCAGCGGGCGACCGCGTCCGCGTCCAGCCATAGCGCCGGCGAGATCCGCATCCGGCTACGCGTGCCGGTGACGTCGTGGAATTCGGAATGGGTGAAGCCGGGGCACAGCGCGGTGGCGTGCACGCCGCGGTCGGCGTTCTCCAGCGCCAGCGCCTCGCTGAACTTCAGCAGGAAGCTCTTGGCCGGCGCGTACAAGGTCTGGCCGTCGGCGGCCGGCGTCAGCGCGGCGAAGGAGGCGACGTTGAGGATGCGGCCCTGGCCGGAGGCGCGGATCTGCGGCAGCAGGCGCCAGGTCAGCTCGCAGACGGCGGTCACCATCACCTGCAGGAAGGCGGCGTGGTCGATCCACGCATTGCTGAAGTAGCGGCCGGGCAGGCCGTAGCCGGCGTTGTTGACCAGGATGCGTACCTTTACGCCGCGCCGCGCCAGTTCCTCGACCAGCGCCGCGGGCGCGGCCGGATCGGCCAGGTCGGCGGCCACGACTTCCACCGGCACCGCTGCGCGCAGTTCGTCCGCCAGCGCTTCCAGCCGGGCGATCCGGCGCGCGGTCAGCACCAGCGGCACGCCGCGGCGGGCGTATTCGCGCGCGATCCGTTCGCCGATGCCGCTGGAGGCGCCGGTGACCAGGGCATGGCCGGCGGGGACGGGCGGGGCGGAGACGTCGGGAGCGGGCATCGGATTCCTTCGTTGCGGGCGCGGGACCGGCACGATACCCCGGCGGGTAGGTCTGCCGGGGAAGTTCGGCTAGACTGCGCGGCCTCGAACTGGACAGGAATTGGTCTTATGCGCCGTAAGCTCGTGGCCGGAAACTGGAAGCTCCACGGCGATCGCGCCTTCGCCTCCGCCCTGATGGACGAAGTGGTCGCCGGCCTGCCGCTGGACGGCGTGGACATCCTGATCCTGCCGCCGCTGCCGTATCTGGGCGAGCTGATCGAGGACTACGCCCATCGCGGCGTGGCGTTCGGCGCGCAGGACGTCAGCAGCAACGAGAAGGGCGCCTACACCGGCGAGGTCTCGGCCTCGATGCTGGTGGACGTGGGCGCGCGCTACGGCCTGGTGGGGCATTCCGAGCGCCGCCAGTACCACAACGAAAGCAGCGAATTCGTGGCCCGCAAGTTCGTCGCCGCGAAGAACGCCGGGCTGGTCCCGGTGCTGTGCGTGGGCGAGACCGAGCAGCAGCGCAAGGACGGCCAGACCGAGTTCCGCATCCTCAAGCAACTGGAGGCCGTGTTCGATCTGGCCGGGCCGCAGGCGTTCGACGGCGCGGCCATCGCCTACGAGCCGGTCTGGGCCATCGGCACCGGCCAGACCGCCACGCCGGCGCAGGCGCAGGCCGTGCACGCCTTCATCCGTGGCGAAGTGGCCGCGCGCGATGCTAGAATCGCCGATTCGTTGCCCCTCCTGTACGGGGGCAGCGTGAAGCCCGACAACGCCGCGGAACTGTTCGCGCAGCCCGATGTCGATGGAGGGCTGGTCGGCGGCGCGTCGCTGGTCGCCAAGGATTTCCTGGCCATCGCGCAGGCGGCGGCCCGCCGGGGATAGGCCCCGGCAGACACCGGTCCCGCGGGGGCTGGACGACTCAACCGGTTGAGACTGATTCCGATGCAGTGGATGTTGATCCTGAATGTGGTGTACGTGCTGGTGGCCATCGCCATCATCGCGCTGGTGCTGATGCAGCGTGGCTCGGGCGCGCAGGCCGGCTCCGGCTTCGGCGCGGGGGCCTCGGGCACGGTGTTCGGCGCGCGCGGCGCGTCCAACTTCCTGTCCAAGAGCACCAAGTGGTTGGCCGTGGCGTTCTTCGGCATCAGCCTGTTCATGGCCTGGTACGCCACCCACAACGCCCGCCCCGCCGCAGGCCAGAACCTGGGCGTGATGTCGCAGTTGCCCGCGCCCGCCTCCGAGGCGCCGGCGGCCGGGGAACTGCCCAAGCCGCCGTCCACCGTGCCCAGCACGCCCATCGAGCAGGCGCCGGCGCAGGGCACCGTGCCCGCCGCGCCGCAGGCGGCGCCCGCCGCGACCGGCGAGCAGCCGGCGCCGGCCAGCCCGCCGCAGGGCGGCTGAGCCCGGCTACAATGGCGCGGCGCGGCCGTGCCGCAGGTTTCAAGCCCAGGTGGCGGAATTGGTAGACGCACTACCTTGAGGTGGTAGCGACGAGAGTCGTAGGGGTTCGAGTCCCCTCTTGGGCACCAATCGCAACGGTCGCCGCGTCCGTCAACGCGGCCCGCCGGCGGCAAGCGCCGGCCGTGATCGAAGGCCCGCCGCAACGGCGGGCTTTTTCGTTGTGCCGGAAGCGCCGATATGTCGCTGCAATCGTTTACTACCCAGTTCACGAACCGGTACAATTCCGCCGATTCGTCGGTGGCCCGGTACGTGTTGCGGAAGGGCGCCGGCGGAAGGCTTCCGCGGCCGGCAACGCCGGTCGTGGACACGGAGGTGGGCGCCATCGACGACCGGACACGGTCCCGCTGGCGGCCGCGCGCGCCGTCGAGGGCGCAGACCTCATGCGAGCCATGCCGCGGCCGGTCGCCGCGCGCAGGCGGATAGGACAAGAAGAGACAAGCGAGTGCTGGCCAATTACCTGCCCACCCTGTTGTTCCTGATCGTCGCCACCGGCATCGGCATCGCGCTGATGGTGGCCGGCCGCTTCCTCGGCCCCCGCCGTCCCGACCCGAAGAAGCTCTCGCCGTACGAGTGCGGCTTCGAGGCCTTCGAGGACGCGCGCATGAAGTTCGACGTGCGCT
>CALJUL010000081.1 GCA_937975725.1 uncultured Pseudoxanthomonas sp.
CGCGGCGCCGGCCTGGGCGGCGGCCACGACGAGCGCGAGCAGACCCTCAACCAGTTGCTGGTGGAGATGGACGGCTTCGAGGGCGGCGAGGGCGTGATCGTCATCGCCGCGACCAACCGTCCCGACGTGCTGGACCCGGCGCTGCTGCGCCCGGGCCGCTTCGACCGCCAGGTGGTGGTGGGCCTGCCCGACGTGAAGGGCCGCGAGCAGATCCTGCGCGTGCACATGCGCAAGCTGCCGCTGGCCGACGACGTGGAGCCGATGGTGATCGCCCGCGGCACGCCCGGCTTCAGCGGCGCCGACCTGGCCAACCTGGCCAACGAGGCCGCGCTGTTCGCCGCGCGCGAGAATGCGAAGGAGGTCCGCATGGACCACTTCGACCGCGCCCGCGACAAGATCCTGATGGGCGCCGAGCGCCGTTCGATGGCGATGAGCGAGGACGAGAAGACGCTGACTGCCTACCACGAGGCCGGCCACGCCATCGTCGGTCGCCTGGTGCCCGAGCACGATCCGGTCTACAAGGTCACCATCATCCCGCGCGGCCGCGCGCTGGGTGTGACCATGTACCTGCCCGAGGGCGACAAGTATTCGATCAACCGCGTGGCGATCGAGTCGCAGTTGTGCTCGCTGTACGGCGGCCGCGTCGCCGAGGAACTGATCTTCGGCGCCGACAAGGTCACCACCGGCGCGTCCAACGACATCGAGCGCGCCACCAAGATGGCCCGCAACATGGTCACCAAGTGGGGCCTGAGCGACGAGATGGGTCCGATCGCCTACGGCGAGGAAGAGGACGAGGTGTTCCTGGGCCGTTCGGTCACCCAGCACAAGAACGTCTCTAACGAGACCGCGCGCCGGATCGACGAAGTGGTGCGCGCCATCCTGGACCGCGCCTATGCGCGCACCAAGACCATCCTGACCGAGAACCTGGACAAGCTGCACACCATGTCGCAGTTGCTGCTGCAGTACGAGACCATCGACGCGCCGCAGATCGACGCGATCATGGAAGGCCGCGAGCCGCCGCCGCCGGCCGGCTGGGGCAAGTCCGGCAAGGACGACGACAAGCCCGAATCGCGCCCGCTGCCCCCCATCGGCGGCCCCGCCGCGCAGACCTGAGCGACCGCGCGGCGCACCGCGCACGCCCAAGCAACACCCTCCCGAGGCCTGGCAACCCCAGGCCTCGCTCTTTATGCGCCTCTTTGTATTTGTAGGAGCGGCTTCAGCCGCGGCCGCACGGCCGAAGAAAAGGGGGCAACACGGATTGCACGGATCAACGCGGATGACACGGATAAAGCTTCTGGGCTTTGGTCCGCTCTATCCGTGTTGATCCGTGCAATCCGTGGCTCGAAGGCTTTCCGGATCAGCGGTCGCGGCTGTGAAGCCGCTCCTACAGGGGAAGGCCATCCTGTGTCGGCCTTGGGCGTCCTACAATCCACGCTGCCACGATGGGAGTGATGCCATGTTCGACACCGTACCCCAACTTGATTGCGCCGGCCGCATCGTCAGGCTCGACCGCCCGCAGGTGATGGGTATCGTCAACGTCACGCCGGACTCCTTCTCCGACGGCGGCGCGCACGTCACCGTCGAGGCGGCAGTGGCGCATGCGTTGAAGCTGGCGGAGGAGGGGGCCGACATCCTCGATGTCGGCGGCGAATCCACTCGGCCCGGCGCCGGCGACGTGGACGAGGAAGAAGAACTGCGCCGGGTCGTGCCGGTGATCGAGCGGCTGGCGAAGGAAACGGCGCTGCCGATCAGTATCGACACCTCCAAGCCCGCGGTGATGCGCGCCGCGGTACGGGCCGGAGCCGGCATGATCAACGACGTCTACGGCCTGCGCCGCGAAGGCGCGCTGGACGCGGCGGCGGAGTCGGGCGTGCCGGTGGTGCTGATGCACATGCAGGGCGAGCCGCGCTCCATGCAGGCCGCGCCGCATTACGACGACGTGGTGGGCGACGTGCACCGGTTCCTGGCCGAGCGCATCTTCGCCGCGGAGATGGCCGGCATCGACAGGAAGCGCATCGTCGTCGATCCCGGCTTCGGCTTCGGCAAGGACACCACGCACAACCTGCAACTGCTGGCGCAACTGGCACGCTTCGCCGAACTCGGCGTGCCGGTGCTGGCCGGCCTGTCGCGCAAGCGCAGCATCGGCGAGCTCACGGGGCGCGAATCTCCGGCTGGACGTGTCTTCGGTTCGGTCGCCGCGCACCTGATCGCCGTCCAGCGCGGCGCCGCCATCGTGCGCGTGCACGATGTGGCCGCCACGGTCGATGCGCTGAAGGTCTGGAACGCCGTTGCCGCCATTCCCCCGCCGCGCCAGGCCGCGGCGGCGCCGGCGATCCGCTGGCCGGACGAGGACTGAGCGTGCAGTAGCCTGCGCGTCTTCAGGCGCGCCGCACCCATGCAGGCGCGTAGGTGCGATTGCTTGCGCTGACGCGCTAGGTTCAAGCTGAATCGGCGACGGAGATTGAACTGCCGCCCTTCTTGCCCGTCTCGAAGCGCTTGAAGAAGAAAAGCCCGCCAGGGCGATGCCGCTGGCGGGCTTTGCTGTTTGCGTGGAGCGGAAGCGCTGGCGTATGCCGTCAGTGCTGTGCCATCAGCGGACCAGCGTGCCGGCGCTGCGCGATGCCGCCACCGCGGCGCGGCGGGGTGCGGGGCGGGTTTCCTCGATCAGCGCCGGCGTCAGCGTGGACGCCGACGTGGCGGTGGTCGCCGCATTGCCTGCGGCCACCGCCTGCGAACCGGAGGTCGTGCCGCGCGTCGGCATCAGCGGCTGCGAGCCGTTCACGCGGATCGGGCCGCCGCCGGTGGCCTGCTTCCACTGCTGCAGCAGCGCACGCAGGGCCTGCGGCTTGTTGGTGGCCTTGGCGGCGTTGGCCTGGTTGACGCTGTTCTCGCCGTGGCAGCCCGCGCAGGTACGGATCTCGCCCGGCTGCATGGTCACCCAGACGCGCTCGCGCACGATGGCTTCGCCGGCGGGATCGGTGGTCTGCCAGGTGAGCGCACGGTTGGCTGGCACGAACACGGCGGTGGAGCCGTCCGCGGCGATCTTCACGCTGCCCGTCGGGCCGCCGGGGTTGGCGACGTTGTGGCCGTTGTCGTTCATCGGCTGGGCGATCACGCGGCGGCCGCTGTTGAAGTTGGCGTAGGCGCGGACCTGGTTGCCCTGCAGGATCTGGTAGTGGGAGATGTCGTAGACGCGGCCGCTGGCCTTGGCCGTCTTCACGCCGCCGGGCACCTGCAGGTTGAACGGCTGCTGCAGGTCGCCGCGGTCGCGGCTGGTCTGGTTGCGGGTGACGATGAGGGACAGGTTGTTGGCCCGCAGCCATTCGCGCAGCGCCGTTTCGCTGACGTTCTCTTCGGCCAGCACGGCGGCTTCGGGCGCCTCCAGCAGGCTGCTGCCGGCGGTCGGGCGCTGGCGGGCGACGACCTCGACCGGTTCCAGTTCCCACAGCAGGCCGTTGAACGATGTCTGCGTGTCCGGATTCCACCAGGTGATGGACTTGCTGATGCCGGGCGTCAGCGGACTGCCGGCGATCAGCATGCCGGAGGCGTCGGTGCCGAGCTGGTACAGGCGGAACTGGGTGTTGTTGCCGGTGGTCGCGCTGGGCGTGTAGGTCGCCAGCATGTGCCCGGTGCTGGTCGGCAGCGGATTGCGGAAGCGGCCGCCGGACAGGCTGTTGTTGACCGCGGCGGGCGAGGCGTCGACGACCGTCATCTGCTCGGCGTTGAGCATCGGCGCGCCGGTGAAGCGCACGATCTGGTCGGTCGCCATCGAGCCGAACTCGCGCGCGTAGATGCCGTAGTAGGTGCCGGGCGTGCGGGGATCTTCGCGGATCTGGAAGATGCCGCCGTCGTTGCGGATGTATTTCTTGTTGGCGATGATCGAGGTGTTGGTGTTGTCCGACAGCGCCGAATCGGTGGCGAACGAGCGGGTCAGGTAGCCGAACGACAGCTCCTGCCGGCCGACGTGGTTGAGGGTCAGCTCTTCGGTGCCGTCCTGGTTCATCTGCCAGGGCGAGAACAGGTTGTAGGTGAAGGCGTTGATGCGCCCGTATGCGGCCGAGGTCATGCCCTGGCGCGATTCCGGGAAGATTTCGGCCTGGCGGCCCACGTTCGCCGCGCCGGCGGCCTCGCTGGCGTAGTTGAAGTCGCCGTAGCTGCCGGCGTCGGCCTGCTGGTCGCGCTGCAGGTGGTCCCAGCGGGTGAAGATGATGCGGCCGTAGCTGTCGATGGTCGGCGAGAACGCGCCGCTGGGCGTGTGGTTGAGCAGGCGCAGGTCGCCGTTGGCCGGGTTGAGGCTGTAGATGCCGACGACGGTGGGGGTGCTCTCGTACTCGTCGAGCTGCGGGTACAGGTGCGATTCGCCGCCGCGCGGGCGGTCGGACGTGAACAGGACGCGGTCGTCGCTGGCGTACAGCGGCGAGACGTTGTTGTAGCCGGTCGGCTGGCCGGCCACCTTGGTGATCACGGCCTTCTGGCCCTGCGCCAGGTTGGTGACTTCGTAGAGCTGCCAGCGCGTGCCGGCGACGCTTTCGTACTGCCGCGAGGGCGCGCCCACCAGCATGCTGAAGATGGCCTTCTTGCCGTCCCAGTGCACGGTGGGCTCGCGCACGGCGATCGCGTTGGCGCCCTGCTGGCCTTCCATGCCGAAGCCGGCCTCCTTGGTCAGGTTGCGCAGCGAGCCGTCCGGATAGCGGATCATCAGGTCGCCGCCGCGCGGCACCGCGCCCAGGCTGGTCATGTGGTTGGCGAATGAGGACAGGCGGCTGGCGAAGCGGTCGCTTCCCGCCGTGGGGACCTGGGTCACGAACATGATGGGCGTCGTGAGCGCCGAGGTCGCCACCGCGTTGGCGGCCACCGCCGAGGCCGCGACCCGCGCCGTGCCGGCCTCGGGGCTGGCGAGCGACGGGGCGGCCGCCGTGGCGGCGGAAGTGTCTTCGGCGATGGTGGCGGTGTCCGTGCAGGCACCGAGCAGGGCGACGAGCCCCATGGCCAGGAAGGAAGTGCGCAGCGTACGAGGAATGCTTCGGATCATGGACGGGCGTATTCGGGGGAATGACGGTGCACGCCACCGTTGCCGCGGGATCCGCCAAGCGGGTACCCGAGGCACGAAGGAGTGCGGATTGATGCGCTGCGGCCGTCACACATCCATGGCAATGGATGCCCCCGTCTGGCCGGATGGGAAAGTACGAGACCGACCCATCGCGCGCCATCGCAGAATATAGAGCGATCGAAAAATAGCAACTCATAATTTCCGATATCGTGTACTGCGCCACAAATAATCGGGTAAATGATGGCTGGGAAATAACCATCGCGATCGGCATGCGCGACAAGGCGTCGCACGGCGCAGGAGGCGTATCGCGGATTCCGCGGGATAATCCTTCACGCGGTCTTCATCTTCGATATGCGCGGGCAATGTAAATCGAGAGCCGTCGCCCGCGCATTATGAGACGAAAGGCGAATATTCTCCGGGCAATCGAGCATGGCGAATGGCGCCGGATAAACGATCCTGGCCTTTGCGGCATTGCACGGCAGCCGGAATATGTGACGCCTCTCCCATCCGCAGGTCCGCACCGTCGCCGTCGAGGCCACGGCGGGCGATGCGACAATGCGCGCCATGCCGCTCGACGAACGCCCCGCCGCCATCGCCATCATGGGTCCGACCGCTTCGGGCAAGACGGCGTTCGCGCTGGAGGTGGCCGAACGCCTGGGCGGCGAGATCGTCAGCGTCGATTCGGCGCTGGTGTACCGCGGGCTGGACATCGGCTCGGCCAAGCCCGATGCACAGGAACGGGTGCGAGTGCCGCACCATCTGCTGGACGTGCGCGATCCGTGGCAGGCGTATTCGGCGGCCGAGTTCGCCGGGGAAGCGCGCCGCGCGATGGTGGACATCGCCGCGCGGGAGCGCCTGCCGGTGCTCGCCGGCGGCACCGGGCTGTATTTCCGCGCACTGCTGGAGGGCCTGGCGGCGATGCCGCCCGCCGACGCGGCGCTGCGCGAGCGGATCGGCGCGCAGGCGGAGGCCGAGGGCTGGCCCGCTCTGCATGCCGAACTGGCGCGTGTGGACCCGGCCGCGGCCGCGCGCATCCACGCCACCGACCCGCAGCGCATCCAGCGCGCGCTGGAGGTGTACCGCCTGAGCGGCGTGCCGATCAGCGAATGGCAGCGGCGGGCGGGCGCGCAGCGGCTGCCGTTCCGCGTCCTCAAGCTGGTGCTCGCCCCCGCCGATCGCGCGGTGCTGCATGCGCGCATCGCGCGCCGCTTCGACCTGATGCTGGAACAGGGTTTCCTGGACGAAGTGCGCCGCCTGCGCGCGCTGCCGGCCATGCAGGCTGCCGCCGCGCCGTTGGACCTGCCGACGGTGCGGGCGGTCGGTTACCGCCAGGCCTGGGAATATCTGGACGGGCAGGGTGATGCGGCGGCGTTCCGCGAGCGCGCCATCGCCGCCACCCGGCAACTGGCCAAGCGCCAGCTCACCTGGCTGCGCGGCGAACTGGACGCGCGCTGGTTCGACCCGGCCGTCGACGCCGCGCACCTGCACCGGGCGCTGGCGCTGTTCCTGCCCCGGGCCCGGCAGCCGGGCTTGAAACCCGAACTGGGACCGGATGCCTGACTCGGCAACGCCCCGCCGGGCCGATGTTGTGTAACATCGGGGGCTCCGGGGCGGCAGGGGAGCCGTTCGCCGCGCCGGGTTCGTCACCATACCTAACTATAAGAACGCAAGGCGGGAGTACGTCATGTCCAAGGGGCAATCCCTGCAGGATCCTTTCCTCAATGCACTGCGGCGCGAGCGCGTGCCGGTTTCGGTGTACCTGGTCAACGGCATCAAGCTGCAGGGCACCATCGAGTCGTTCGACCAGTTCGTCGTCCTGCTGCGCAACACGGTCAGCCAGATGGTCTACAAGCACGCCATTTCCACCGTGGTGCCGGCGCGCAACGTGCGCGTGGGGCCGGGTGGCGGCTACGTGCAGCACGGCGAGGACGGGGCGGAAGGCGGAGACGGCGAATCCGCGTGATAATGCGTGCCTCATCGCAAGAGGCATGACCCCGAGTGTTTGAACGATCCCGCAAGGGCGAGCATGCGCTGCTGATCCAGCCGCATGCCGGCGGCCGCCCGGACGAAGGCGTGACCGAGGAATTCGGCGACCTGGCGCGCTCGGCGGGCGCAAGCATCGCCGCGCTGATCAACGCGCGCATCGACCGGCCCAATCCGTCCACCCTGATCGGCAGCGGCAAGCTGGAAGAGGTCAAGGCCGCCGCCGACGCCACCGGCGCCGACCTGGTGCTGGTCAACTATCCGCTGTCGCCCGGCCAGGAACGCAACCTGGAGAAGGCGCTGCAACGCCGCGTGCTGGACCGCACCGGGCTGATCCTGGACATCTTCGCCCAGCGCGCGCGCAGCCACGAAGGCAAGCTGCAGGTGGAACTGGCGCAGTTGCGCCACATGGCCACCCGGCTGGTGCGCGGCTGGACCCATCTGGAGCGCCAGCGCGGCGGCTCCATCGGCCTGCGCGGCCCCGGTGAAACCCAGTTGGAAACCGATCGCCGCCTGCTGCAGAAGCGCGTGGAGCAGTTGCAGAAGCGGCTGGAGAAGGTGGAAGTGCAGCGCACCCAGATGCGCCGTGCCCGCGTGCGCAGCGAACTGCCGCGGGTGGCGCTGGTGGGCTACACCAACGCCGGCAAGTCCACGCTGTTCAACGTACTGACCGGCGCCGAAGCCTATGCCGCCGACCAGTTGTTCGCCACCCTGGACCCCACCGTGCGCCGCATCGATCTGCCCGGCGGCGCGGTGGTGCTGGCCGACACGGTGGGCTTCGTGCGCGACCTGCCGCACGAACTGGTCGCCGCCTTCCGCTCCACCCTGAGCGAGGCGCGCGAGGCCGACCTGCTGCTGCACGTGATCGACGCCGCCGACCCGCACCGCGAGGAGCGCATCGCGCAGGTGGACGAAGTGCTGCAGGAGATCGGCGCCGGCGACCTGCCGCAGATGCTGGTGTTCAACAAGATCGACCGCATCGAGGGCGCCGCGCCGCGCCACGACCAGC
Source organism: uncultured Pseudoxanthomonas sp. (assembly GCA_937975725.1). Taxonomy (GTDB): domain Bacteria; phylum Pseudomonadota; class Gammaproteobacteria; order Xanthomonadales; family Xanthomonadaceae; genus Pseudoxanthomonas_A. Next base: position 8,043 of record CALJUL010000081.1, read on the forward strand.
CCGACCCCGACGCGGGCGGCGAGGGCGACGGCGAAGCGGTCGGCATCGGCCGCGCGCGCGAACGGGTCTGGATCTCCGCCCGCGACGGCCAGGGCATCGACCTGCTCAAGGGCGCGCTGGCGCAGCGGCTGGGCTTCCAGCGCGTGCGCGGCGAACTGCACCTGCCGGCGCATTCGGCCCGCCTGCGCGCGCGCCTGCACGCGCTGGGCGCGGTACTGGCGGAAGACTTCGACGAACAGGGCTGGCGCGTCACCGTCGACCTGGCCCTGGCCGACGCGCAGCGGTTGGCGGCGCAGGCCGGCGGCCATCCGCTGGAAGCCTTGCTGCCGGCGGTGCAGGCGGAAGACTGGTCCTAGGGTGCGCCCCGGCGCACCGTTTCCCGGGACCGCCACCCCGCCTGCATCGCGGCGGACGCACTGCGGCGCATGCGCGGACAGGTGGATGCTCCCGTGCACCGTGGCGCGATCGGGGCCGTGCGCCGGGGCATGGCCACGGGCAATAAAAGGCGCCGCATGACCTTCCGGGGTTGCCTCCCGGACGGGGCGCCCCTATCTAGTAGAATCGGAACCGCGCCGGTCATCGGCCCGCGCGAATCTTTCATTTCGGAGTGGGCATGGCCTGGAACACCCCTGGAAGCAGCGGCGGATCTGGCGACAACGGGAACCGGGGCACCCCCCGGCGCCCGCGCAACGGCAAGGGCGGCGGCATCGACGACCTGCTCGACCGCCTGCGCGGCATCTTCGACGGCGGTGGCGGCAACCCGCTGCGCTGGGCGCTGCTGGGCCTGGGCATCCTGGTGCTGTTCAGCAGCTTCCAGCTCGTCGGCGAGCAGCAGCGCGGCGTGGTGCTGCGCTTCGGCCAGTACAGCCGCACCATGCAGCCCGGGCCCAACTTCAAGTTCCCGTGGCCGATCGAGAGCGTCACCAAGGTCAACGCCACCGAGGTGCGCACCTTCAGCAACAGTCTGCCGGTGCTGACCCGCGACGAGAACATCATCACCGTCTCGTTCAACGTGCAGTACCGCGTGGGCGATCCCAAGCTGTTCCTGTTTGGCACCACCGACGCCACCCGCGTGCTGGAACAGACCGCGCAGAGCGCGGTGCGCGAAGTGATCGGCCGTTCCAACCTGGACGCCGCGCTCAACGCGCGCGGCCCGCTGTCGGCCGCCGCCGCCACGTCGCTGCAGGCGTCGCTGCAGGCGTACCGCACCGGCCTGGTGGTGACCGAACTGAGCCTGCAGGACGCGCGCCCGCCGGAGGAGGTCAAGCCGGCCTTCGACGAAGTGAACAGCGCCCAGCAGATGAACGAGCGGCTGGTCAACGAAGCGCGCGCCTACGCCGCCAAGATCGTGCCCGAGGCGCGCGGCCAGGCGCAGCGCGTGCGCACCGTGGCCGAAGGCTACAAGACCGCCGCCATCGCCAAGGCCACCGGCGACGCGACCCGCTTCAGCCTGCTGCTGGACGAGTACCGCAACGCGCCGGAAGTCACCCGCAAGCGCCTGTGGCTGGACACCGTGCAGCAGGTGATGGCGGAGAACCGCAAGGTCGTCGGCGGCGACAGCCGCCAGTTGATCTACGTGCCCATGGGCGGCGCCGGCGCGCCCGCGCAGGCCGCGCCCGCGGGCGCCGTGCCGGCCGAAGTGGTGATGCCGCAGGTGGAGAGCACGCCTTCCGGCGTGCGCAGCCCGTCGCGCGGTCCGCGACCCGCAGGCCGCGAGGAGGCGCAGCCATGAGGACTTCATTGATCGTCGGCATCGCCGTGGCTGTGCTGCTGGCCGTGATGGGCTCGGTGTTCGTGGTGCGCGAAGGCCAGGTGGGCCTGGTGCTCAACCTGGGCCGGGTGGTGCGCAGCGACATCGGCCCGGGCCTGCACTTCAAGTGGCCGCTGGTGGAGACCGAGCGGGTGTTCGACCGCCGCTTCACCGCCAACGAGTTCCCGCCCGAGCGCTCGCTGACCTCCGAGCGCAAGGACGTGAGCGTGGACTTCATCGCCATCGGCTTCATCGTCAACGCCGCGGACTTCTACCGCGCCACCGGCGGCAACCCGGAACTGGCGACCGACCGCCTGGCGCCGATCATCAAGGAATCGCTGCGCAACGAGATCAACTCGCGCACGCTGACCCAACTGGTGTCCGGCAACCGCCAGGAGCTGATCGAGAAGCAGTTGCCGGGGATCAACGCCGGCGCCAAGACCCTGGGCATGCAGATCGTCGACATCCGCTTCAAGCAGATCGACCTGCCCACCGACAGCGACGTTATCGGCCAGGTCTACGACCGCATGCGCGCCGAGCGCCGCCAGGTGGCCAGCCAGTTGCGCGCCGAGGGCGAGGAGCAGGCGCGCATCGTGCGCGCGCAGGCCGACCGCGAACAGGTGGTGCTGCTGGCCGAGGCCGAGCGCGACGCGCAGAAGCTGCGCGGCGAAGGCGATGCCGAGGCCGCGCGCATCTATGGTGCGGCGGCCAACCGCGACCCGAGCTTCTACGCCTTCCAGCGCAGCCTGGAGGCGTACCGCGCCTCGTTCGCCGACGGCCAGGGCGTGATCGTGCTGGACAAGGACGATCCGTTCCTGCAATACCTCAAGAGCGACCGGTAATCCGGTCCGCCCGCGGGCAGCGGAAACGCGGGGCGTCTCCGGACGGAGTCGCCCCTGCGGTCGGAGGTGGCAGGGCGGGAACAGGTCGTTTCCCGGCCCCGGCGATGTCCCCGCCGTAGCCTTCACCGTTCGGTCCCGGTCGCAGTCGCGGTCAAGTCCCGCCGGCGCATGTGCATCCGTTCTTCACCCACTCAGCCCCGACGCCCTCACTCCATGTCCGAACTCTGGTCCGCCCTGTGCCTGGTCGCCATCCTGGAGGGCCTGGTGCTGTTCGTCATCCCCGCCGGCTGGAAGCGCGCGGCCATGCAGTTGCTGCAGATGTCCGACGGCCAGGTGCGCGCCGTGGGCGGCTTCGTCCTGGTCTTCGGCCTGACCCTGCTGTGGTGGCTGAAGCACTGAGGGACCCCGGACGCACCGCCTCATTGCGGGTGCACGCTCCCGGATTCGCCCACTGGCAGAAGGGGCGCGCCGGGTCGATGTGGGGCCGCAGGCTTCCCGGGCCACTGCCTGAACGCGGCCCGGGCCGGGCAGGGTAGCCCCCGCCCCGGGAAACCCGGATAATGCACAAAAGCCGGACGGGCCCCCGCAACGGGATCCCCGCCGGCTTTTTCCGTGTCTGGGCCCGGCGTGGCGGGCGGCTCCCCGATGGAGCGCGCCGGCATCGGTGACGCTGCGGCCCGGCGCGATCCCTTCCGGCGGCCCCGATGGTCGCCAACCAATTGAGGAGTTAACCCGTCATGGGTCAGTCAGTCGTCGTTCTCGGCGCCCAGTGGGGCGATGAAGGCAAGGGCAAGATCGTCGATCTGCTCACCGAGGAAATCGGAGCGGTCGTGCGCTTCCAGGGCGGCCACAACGCCGGCCACACCCTGGTCATCGGCGGCAAGAAGACCGTCCTGCACCTGATCCCCTCCGGCATCCTGCGCCCGGACGCGCTGTGCCTGATCGGCAACGGCGTGGTGCTCTCGCCCGCGGCGCTGATCAAGGAGGTCGACGAACTGGAATCGGCCGGCGTGGAAGTCCGTTCGCGCCTGAAGATCAGCCCGGCCACACCGCTGATCATGCCGTACCACATCGCCCTGGACCAGGCGCGCGAGAAGGCCGCCGGCGGCAAGGCCATTGGCACCACCGGCCGCGGCATCGGCCCGGCCTACGAGGACAAGGTGGCGCGCCGCGGCATCCGCGTGGCCGACCTGCATTACCCGAAGCAACTGGAAGAACTGCTGCGCACGGCGCTGGACTACCACAACTTCGTGCTGACGAAGTACCTCAACGTCGAGCCGGTCGATTTCCAGAAGACCTACGACGAGGCGCTGGCCTTCGGTGAATACGTGCAGCCGATGAAGTCCGACGTGGCCGGCATCCTCCACGACCTGCGCAAGCAGGGCAAGCGCGTGCTGTTCGAAGGCGCGCAGGGCGCGCTGCTGGACATCGACCACGGCACCTATCCCTACGTCACCAGTTCCAACACCACCGTCGGCGGCGCCTTCGCCGGCACCGGCGTGGGCGCGGACGCCATCGACTACGTGCTGGGCATCTGCAAGGCCTACGCCACGCGCGTGGGCGGCGGCCCGTTCCCGACCGAGCTGGACGACGTAGTCGGCCAGGGTATCCGCGACCGCGGCCAGGAATACGGCGCCTCCACCGGCCGTCCGCGCCGCTGCGGCTGGATGGACATCGTCGCGCTGAAGCGCGCCGTGGCCATCAACGGCATCTCCGGCCTGTGCATCACCAAGCTCGACGTGCTGGACGGCATGGAGAAGCTGAAGGTCTGCATCGCCTACGAATACCGCGGCAAGCGCACCGAGTACGCGCCGTTGGACGCGGGCGGTTGGGAAGAGTGCACGCCGGTGTACCTGGAATTCCCGGGCTGGGAGGAGAACACCCACGGCGTCACCGAGTGGGAGAAGCTGCCGCCCGCCGCCCGCGCCTACCTGCGCGCGCTGGAGGAACTGTCCGGCTGCCCGCTGGCCATCGTCAGCACCGGCCCGGACCGCGAGCACACCATGGTGTTGCAGGACCCGTTCGCGTAAGACGGCGCATCGCGCAGCGGCCGCCGCAAGCAAACGGACGGCCGCTGCGGGCGACGACATCGGTATTCCCCGAGAAGCCCCGCACCCGCGGGGCTTTTTCTTGCGCGCATCGTCGCCACGCGATTGTTCCGGATGGACCACATCCGCGAATGAGCGCGCATGCCCGTGCAGGGCCGCGCATGCGCCGTGCCGGCGCTGCGTCGGATCCAAGCCGCACCGCGCGCGGCCGCTATCGCCCGCATGCCTGCGTGCCGCTCGGTTGAACGCGCGGCGGCACGCCGTTATGGTGGTCTCGCCGGGACGGGGGTGTCGGCGGAAAGGGGGTGCGGTGTCGCAGGTGGCGGAATCTCGGCTGCAGCGGCTCTGGCGGGCGCTCGGGGCGTGGTGGAACGCGCGGGCACCGGCCGGCGGCGTCGGCTTGCGGGCGTTCTGGTCCGACTGGAAGGCCGGCCATCCGGTGCTGGTGCGCTGGTCGTGCACGCTGGTGCGCGGGCTGGGGCTGGCGGCGCTGCGGGAAACCTCCTTCGGCCGATGGCTGCATCGGCGCCTGCCGCGCTGGCCGCGCGCCGAGGACATCCGCCATCCGCTGCTACGCTGGCTGGATGCCAGCCTGCCGGTGTTCCTGGGCCTGTTCCTGCTGGGCCTGTTCTTCAACGTGGTCGAGCCGTTCGGCCTGGACAACGCCACCAAGGCGCATTCCCAGCGCATCACCGCGCGCGTGCTGGCGCCGTTCTACCGCAGCGATGCGCAGGACCGCATCGCGGTGGTGATGATCGACGACCACACCCTGGCCGCGCGCGGCATCGGCTGGCCGCCGCAGTACGCCTACTACGACGAACTGCTGCGCCGCGTGCTGGCGCAGCGCCCGCGCGCGGTATACCTCGACATACTGATGCAGCAGCGCCGCGACTACGACGACAGCTACGAGGACGCGCGCCTGGGCATCGGCGAGGAGATCGCCGCCGCCGGCATTCCCGTGTACTTCGGCGTGTCCGCGCCGGGCGGGCGCTCGATCTTCTCCGGCGCGGGCGGCGCGCGCGACGTGGCGACCAGTTGGCAGGGCGCCGGCAGCGGCTATCCGCTGCGCATCGCCGGCGACTACGTCAACGAGCAGGGCCGGGACGCGCAGGCCGCGCGCGAGGATGGCGCCGACACGCGCAGCGTGGCGCTGGCGTTGTACCAGGCCGCCTGCCCGCGTGCCGGCGATGGGTGCGCGGCGCCGGCGGATGCGCTGTCCGCGCGGGCGCAGGCGCTGCCGATGGAGGTGCAATGGGGCAGCACGTTGCCGCAGCGGCCGGACGGCGCCGCCGCCGTCGCCTGTACGCGCAGAGGCGCGGCGGCAACCGGCGCGCGCCTGCGCCAGGCATGGGCGATGCTGGCGGACAGCTTCAACAGCGGCCGCGACGAAGCGGCCGAGGACCACGGCCGGCAGACCTGCGCCTACACCTTCACCGTGTTCGAGGAACAGCTCGACGACGAATCCCTGCGCGAAGCGCTGGCCGACCGCGTGGTGCTGGTCGGCACCCATCTGGTCGGGTTGAACGACCGCGTGCCCTCGCCGGTGCACCAGCAGATCCCCGGCGTGTACCTGCACGCGATGGCGCTGGACAACCTGATGACCTGGGGCGAGCGGCGCATCCATCGCACCGAGGGCCTGGGGTTCTGGCTGGGCGTGCTCAACGCCGTGCTGCTGTCGCTGGCCGCCGGCGCGGTGCTGCTGTGTGTGCGCGGCACGCTGCTGCGGCTGGCCGCGATGCTGGCGCTGTCGGTGGCGGCGGGCCTGGGCGTGGCGCTGTGGGCGCAATGGGGGCTGCGGCAGCCGCCGCAGGACTGGATCGGCCTGCTGGTGCTGTCGCTGGCGGTGACCTATTACGTGGTGAACCTGGGGCAGCGGGGCCCCGACGAAGAGGAGGCGGGCGATGGACAAGACGATGCTGGCGAAACGCGCGGCGGCGCTGGCGCTGCTGGCCGCACTGGCGACGGCGGCGGTCCTGGCGTGGGCGTGGACGGACCCGCCGCTGAAGGCACGGGTGGTCCAGGCGCACGGTAGCGACGTCGCCATCTACGAACAGGACGGCGAACGCTTCCGCCGCACCGGCCGGAGCGTGCCCGCCGCATCGCTGGCCGGCGCGGCGGTGCTGGACGTTTCGCGCAAGGGCTATGTGCTGGTGCAGGCCGCGCCCGCGCCGGTGTGGGTGGACAAGCTGAAACTGCGCATCGAAGGCGACCTGAGCCTAGCGCCGGGCGTGCGCTGCGCGCCGGCGCGTACGTCCACCACCGTCACCGTCCGCAAGGACGCCGCCACCGCCGGCGTGCGGGGGGCCGGGGAGGGCTGCCCGTGAACGCGCGGCGCGCGCTGCTGGGGCTCGCCGTCGCACTGGCGGCGGCGCTGCCGGCGCAGGCCGGCAAGCCGCTGGTGAGCGACAAGGACATGCAGCGCCTCAACCGCGGTGTGCAATTGCTGGGCGGCGTGATGCAGTCGTTCCGGCAGAGCCGCAAGATGACGCCGCTGGAGCGGCAGCGCTGGGCCTACGGCGTGGTGGAGCAGGCGCAACTGGACCATGCGCTGGACCAGATCCTGCAGGACCTGCGCCGCGCCGCGGGCGCCAAGGCGCCGCCCGCGCGCATCCACGTGATCCCCGACCCGACCTTCCAGGCGTACGCCGCCGAGGACGGCGCCATCTTCATCGCCGCCGGCATGCTGCAGAGCCTGGAGAGCCGCGACGAAGTGGCCGCGCTGATCGCGCACGAATACGCGCACGTGCTGCGCCGCCATTCCGGCAAGAGCGCGCTGGAAACGCTCAAGGGCGTCGGCGCCGGGCTCACCTCGCTGTACCTGGACTACGAATACGCCGGCAAGGTCAGCGCCAGCCGGCCAAGCACCGACTACATCCGCCATGCGCTGATGCGCGAGACCGCCATGCAGTCGGTGCAGGCCGGCATCGTGCCCACCCGCGCCCGCGCGCAGGAGGACGAGGCCGACCGGCTGGGGACCGACTTGATGGTGGCGGCCGGCTACAACCCCATCGGCATGATGGACATGCTCGGCCGCATGGAACTGTGGGAACGGATGCGCCTGCAGGCGCAGGCCGCGCAGCCGCCGGGTGCGCCGTCCGCGCTGGGCACGGCGGTGGTCCGCTACGCGCAGAACAGCGAGCAGGCGCGCTCGGCCAGCCGCAGGCTGGGCGACGACAAGCTGGTCAACGGCCTGATTTCCGCCCTGGTCGACACCACCGGCACCACCGTGCAGCGCGCCTCGCGCACCCACCACGATTCGGCGCAGCGGGTGGAGCGGGTGCGCGCGCACATCGAGGCGCGCCATGCCGAACTGGAACGCCCGGACATGCGCCCGCTGCCCTGGCAGGGCGATCCGCAGGTGCAGGGCCTCTTCGATTCCATGCGGCTGGTGCACGGTGTGCTGGCCAACGACGACGCCCGCATCGTCCGCGCCGGTCCGCAGCAGGACACCGTGCTGCGCGCGCTGGCGCAGGGGCCGGCGGCGGAAACGCCGCTGGTGCGCTACGCGGTGTTCCGGCTGATGGAGCCGATGCTGGATCGCAAGGAATCCCTGCCGGTGCTGCAGCGCGAACTGGGGCGGCCGGATTCGCTGTTCGCCCTGCACCAGATGGCGCTGGAACTGGCCAGCCGCAGCAGCGACCGCGAGCAGGCGCTGCAGGTGCTGGAGATCAGCCGCAAGAGCCTGGGCGACCCGCCGGAACTGCTGCCCTACGGCGTGCGCCTGAACCGCCGCGCCGGCAAGCGCGACGCCGCGCAGGTCTATGCCACCCGCTGCTCCGGCAGCGGCGACGACCGCCTCAAGCGCGCCTGCCAGGAAGAACTCTGACCGCGGTTTCCCCGCCGTATGCCCCGCGCCGCCGCGCGTGCCGGCACGGGGCATCTCGGGTACCCTGTGCCGCTCACGCGAAATGGAGAGGCAAGCCGTGGACAAACCCACCCTGATCCTGACGCTGGCCGGCGCGCTGGGCGCCCTGCTGGCATCGCCCGCGCAGGCGAGCGGGGACGCAGCCGCACGACCAGGAGGCGACGTGGTCACCGTATACACCAGCGCGCAGGGCGCGCCGAAGCAGATGGCGAGCAGCCGCACCGCGCCGCTGGCGGCCGGGCACGCGCTGACGGAGGTGGAGAACTCGGTCTTCGTCGAACCCGGCAAGCGCTTCCAGACCTTCCTCGGCATCGGCGGCGCGATCACCGACGCCACCGCCGAGATCTTCGCCGGGCTCGACGACGCCCGCCAGGCCGAACTGCTGCGCGCCTACTACGATCGCGAACAGGGCATCGGCTACAGCCTGGCCCGCACCACCATCCACAGCTCCGACTTCAGCAGCGGCAGCTACACCTACGTCGAGGAAGGCGACAAGGAACTGAAGACCTTCTCGGTCGAGCACGACCGCAAGTACCGCATCCCGATGATCAAGCGCGCCATCGCCGCGGCCGGCGGCACGCTGCCGATGATGGCCAGCCCGTGGAGCGCGCCGGCCTTCATGAAGAGCAACGGCCACATGCTGCAGGGCGGCAAGCTGCTGCCCGAATACCGCGACGCCTGGGCGCGCTACTACACCAAGTTCATCGACGCCTACCGGGCCGAGGGCATCCCGATCTGGGCCATCAGCGTGCAGAACGAGCCGATGGCCAAGCAGACCTGGGAGTCGATGCTTTACACCGCCGAGGAAGAGCGCGATTTCCTCAGGGACCACCTGGGCCCGGTCATGCACGCGGCCGGCCACGGAGATACCAGGATCGTGGTGTGGGACCACAACCGCGACATGATGGTCCACCGCGCCAACGTGATCTTCGGCGACCCGGAGGCGGCCAAGTATGCATGGGGCATGGGCTTCCACTGGTACGAGACCTGGGCCGGCTTCGACCCGATGTTCGAGAACGTGGCCCGCGTGCACGAGGCGTACCCGGACAAGGTGCTGCTGCTGACCGAGGCCACGGTGGAGAAGTTCGACTGGTCGCAGGTGCAACGCTGGAGCAACGGCGAGCGCTACGGCACCTCGATCATCCACGACCTCAACAACGGCGCTTCGGCGTGGATCGACTGGAACATGCTGCTGGACCAGACCGGCGGCCCCAACCACGTGGGCAACTTCTGCTTCTCGCCCATCCACGCCGACACCCGCACCGGCAAACTGGTGTACACGCCCAGCTACTGGTACATCGGCCACTTCTCGCGGTTCCTGCGGCCGGGCGCGCAGCGCGTGGGCGCGGCGAGCAGCCGCAGCAACCTGCTGGCGACGGCGTTCGTCAACACCGACGGCAGCCTGGCCACGGTGGTGATGAACCCCACCGACAAGGCGATCGACTACAACTTCTACGTCGGCACCGCGTCCACCCGCGTGACCATCCCGGCGCACGCCATCCAGACCCTGGTGCGCTAGGTGCGGGAGCGGTAGGGATATGCCGCGCGCGTGATGCCGCGGCGACAAAGCTGAGGCCGGGCTGAGCCGCCGCCCGTGGCGGCCGCCCGCGTTGACACGGCGCACACGCGGGCTCGGTTTAGGTGGAAGGCATCGACCGCCTTCACGAGAGCCGCCCCATGCGCACCGCCGAGGAACTGGAAAGGAAACTGTGGAAGGCCCTCAAGGCGGACCGCACGCTGATGCTGTGGCTGGAATCCGAGGCCGGGCATCCGCGGCCGATGACCGCGCTGCTGGAAGCCGAAGGCCACGGCCCGGCCTGGATCTTCACTTCTGCCGACAATCCGCTGGCCGAACGCGCGCGCACCGCGGTGCGCGCCTGCGCCAGCTTCGCCTCGATGGGGCATGACCTGTTCGCCAGCCTGCAGGGCGTCCTGCTGCGCGACGACGACCGCACGGCGATCGATCGCCTGTGGAATCCCTTTACCGCGGCCTGGTACGAAGGCGGCAAGGACGATCCGAAACTGGCGCTGCTGCGCTTCGAGCCCGCGCACGCGGAGATATGGTCGAACGAGAACAGCCTGTGGGCCGGGATGAAGGTGCTGCTGGGCGCCGATCCCAAGAAGGAATACCAGGACCACGTGGCCGACGTGGACCTGCGCCATTGAGGTCGCGCTCTTCGAGGCCGTACTGAAGGCATCGCCATCCGCGTAGGCCGGAAGTCATGCCTGCCACAACCGCGCGTGACTGGTGCGGTTGCGGCGTGGCCGGCGGTGCGCACGCGCTGCGTGGAAAGCCATGTGTGCGAAGGAACAGGGGCCCGCACGCGCTCCCTCCGTTCCGGATGCATGCCCCATGCTGTCGTTCCCGCAATCGCAATTGCTCAATACCGTGGACCGCCTGGAAACCGCCGATGCGCGCGTGACCGGGCAGATGGAAGCCCTGACCGTATGGGTTGCCGCCCTGGTCAAGACGCACCCGGACGGCGCCGCGCTGCGCGCCACCGCCCAGTCGCTGTGCGCGCGCAACCCGTTCCGCGCGCTGTGCCAGTACCAGGAAGAAGTGGCTGCCTACGACGCCACCTATTGCCAACTGCATGCCCTCGCGCTGCCGGCGGAATCGTCGTCCGTCGTCGCGCCTAGTGCAGGGAACGGACGGCCGCCGGCGTGAACCGCGCCTGTCGTTCTGCTTCGCCCGATGCCGGCCGCCGCCGCGCGCGACGCCGCGCCGCAGTGGCACCCACCTGCCATGAAGCGGGCTTGGCTGCGTGCAGCCATGAGGATGGTTCGTACTGCGAAGCACGGGACCAAGAAAGAAGCGCGCCGTTGCCGGCGGAAGCGGCACGTCCATCGGGATGTGCCTGAAGAAGGGCCACCGCGCCAGCGATCCACCAAGGGACGCACTCACCCATCTCAGCCAAGCTGGGCGAAGCTAGGGCTTCGCACGACGGTGCCCGTGTGGTCGCCGTGGCTGCGAACCGGATCCGGAAGGCCGCAAGCGCGGCACCGACCACGCACGCAGTCTCGCGTTCGCTGTGCGAAAGCGGCGTCAACGGCGTGCATGCTTAGCGTGAAAGCGGGGGCTGGTTCGCATGCGGGGCTGAACCGGTAAGGACGAGGGGATGACTTTCGTGCATGCCCGCGCCTGGTGCATGTGTGGAGGGTATGTGTGCATGTCGGTGCTGCATGGCATGCCAGGGTGTTCTCGATGCACGAAGTGGCCGTGTGGATGAAGAGTCATGCCGTGCCACGACATGCAGTGCGGTGTATGCGATGTGGTGTGAAGATGAGACAGTATCGGTAATGGCGCCGAAGTCGAAGCCGAAATCCAAGTCAAAGCCCTGTCCGAATCATTCGGCGGGCATCCTTCACATCGATGGGCATATTTTATTTTCGCTGTATCGGTATCGGTATCGGCGATGACATCGAATGCAGCCGCAACTGCAATCCGACCGGCCATCGCACAGACACCCACCATTTCCGCGGGCGCAGGCTGTCCGCAATGCTCGCGGATACTGTCGCCTTCCCCAGGAGGAGACTACGCATGGAAACCAACGAAGTGCATCGCGGCCGCCTGATCGACCACGTCCAACTGGTGGTGCGCGATCTGGAGGCCAGCCGCGCGTTCTATGCCGCCGTGCTCGGTGCGCTGGGCGTGCCGATGGGCGGCGAAGGCGAGGACTGGTTCTGGGCCGACGAGTTGTTCGTCAGCACCGCGGGCAGTCTGGCCGCGCAGGGCGCGCTGACCGGGCGCCATCATCTTGCGTTCCAGGCCCGAGACCCGGCCATGGTCGCCGCCTTCCACGCGGCGGCGCTGGCGAACGGCGGCCGTGACAACGGTGCGCCCGGCCAGCGCGCCTACCATCCGGGCTACTACGCCGCATTCGTGCTCGACCCCGACGGCAACAACATCGAGGCCGTGTACCACGGTCCGGCAGAACGCAGCGCGCCGTCGGTGCACATCCGCTTCTGAACGGCGCCGCCTCAGGCGGCTTCCTGTAGCGGTTCGGCGAAACGGAAGCTGCCGACCATCTGCAGCAGTTGCTGCGCCTGCTCGTCGAGCGAGCGCGAAGCGGCGGTGGCTTCTTCCACCAGCGCTGCGTTCTGCTGGGTGGTCTGGTCGATGTTGCTGACGGTCTTGTTGACCTGTTCGATGCCCTGGCTCTGTTCGCGCGTGGCCAGCGAGATCTCGCCCATGCGCGCCGCCATCTGGTCTACCGAGCCCACCACATCGCGCAGCGTGCCGCTGGCCTCGCCGACCAGCCGGGTGCAGCCGACGACGTTCTGCACCGAGGTCTCGATCAGCACCCGGATCTCCTGCGCCGCGCTGGAAGCGCGCTGCGCCAGCCCGCGCACTTCCGAGGCGACCACGGTGAAGCCGCGGCCCTGTTCGCCGGCGCGGGCCGCCTCGACGGCGGCGTTGAGCGCCAGGATGTTGGTCTGGAACGCGATGCTGTCGATCAGGCCGATGATGTCCTCGATGCGGCGCGACGAGGATTCGATCGCCTGCATCGATGTGACCACCTGGCCCATCGCTTCGCCGGCGCGCTGGGCGACGCCGCTGGCGCCCACGGCCAGGTCGTTGACCTGGCGCGCGTTCTCGGCGTTGTGCCTGACGGTGGAGGACAGTTCCTCCATCGACGAGGCGGTTTCCTCCAGCGAGGCGGCCTGCTGCTCGGTGCGGCGGGCCAGGTCGTCGTTGCCGGCGGCGATCTCGCCGGCGGCGGTGGAAACCGCTTCGCTGGTCTGGTGGATGTGGGCGACGAGCGAGGACCATTGCGCAGCGGTGGCGTTGGCGCTGCCGGCCAGGCGCGCGAACGCGCCGTGGTACTGGCGGTCGAGCCGGCGGGTCAGGTCGCCGGCGGCGAGCGCGTCGAGCATGCCGCCGACGTCGGACAGGCCGCTGTCGGCTTCCTGCATCAGGCTGTTGAGGCCGCGCACCATGTCGCGGAAGGCGTGCTGGAAGGCCGCCTCGTCGCCGCGCGCGCCGAAGTCGCCGAGCGCGGCGGCGTCCACCAGGCGCTGGATCTCGCCGTTGATCGCCTGCAGATTGGACTTGGCGGTGGCCATGGTCTGGCTGATGACGACCATCTTGCCGGGCAGCGCGGGCATGTCGCCGCGCAGGTCGCCCACGGCGTATTCGGACAGCAGCCCGATCACGCGCCGGTTCACCCCGACCTGGTTGTCGATCACGCCGTTGACCGCCAGCGCCATCTGGCCGAAGGCGCCGGGGAAGGCGGCGGCCTGCATGCGCGCATCCATGTCGCCGGCCTCGTGCTGCTCGGCCAGCGCCGACTGCGCGGTCATGAACTCGCGCAGCTTGCCCTGCATCGCGTCCATGTCGGCCAGCAGCGAATCCGGCGTGCGCACCTGCACGGCCTGGCCCAGGTCGCCCTGGGCGATGGCGCGCACGACCTGCGCGGCGTAGGCCGGTTCGCCGCCCAGTTGGCGGATGATGGCGCGCGCGATCAGCACGCCCACGGCCACGCACAGCAGCGCCGACAGCGCGATCAGCGCGACGGTCCAGCGCAGTGAGGACTTGTAGCGCTCGCCGGCATCCACGTACTGCGACTTGGCTTCGCGCAGTTGCAGTTCGATCAGTTCGGCCACCTTGCCGCTGATCGGGTCGATGCTGGCGTACAGTGCGCCGTCGAAATCGGAGAGCCGGCCGGTGCATTCGCCCTCCAGGCCGGACAGGGTCTGTTGCAGGCGGCTGACGTGCTCGTCGGCGGTCCGGAACAGTGCATCGGCTTCCTGGCTCAGGCGGCGCTCTTCGGGCGTGAGCTGGGTATCGAGGTACTGCTGCCATTCGGTGCGGATGGATTCGCGCGCATGGCCGACCGCGGTGTTGGCCTGTTCCGGCGAGATCAGGCCGGCGTTGCATTTGTTGGTGGCGTCGATCACGTCCACGGCGTAGGCGTCGGCGATGACCTTGAGCCCGCGCAGGGGCACCACGCGGTCCAGGTAGACCGTCTCCAGCCCTTGCTGCGTGGTGCGGATGGCGCGCGAACCGGTGGCGCCGTTGAACGTGAGCAGCGCGACCGGGATGGCGAACCCGATCAACAACCGGGTGGAAAGACGGAGTTGCTGGAAGCGTTCCTTCAGCGAGGGCATGGCGGGTTTCCGATGGTTGCGGCAGGCGTCGTTGCACCGGATATCGACACTGCCCGCCCGGCTTTGACGCACAAGACGCACGGCATGAGTCACATTAGAGAGAACTGCGCAGGGCATCACGAATGCGCGCGGCTTTCGAGGCGCTGCGGCGCGAGTCATGTCACATGGAAAATCCGCCAACCCGCAATAGGTGCAGTCAGGCCGGTTGCCGGCGGTCTTCCGCGACGGCGGTGCGGCGCTTGGCCAGCAGGCGGAAGAACGGGCCGGTCAGCAGCGTGGACAGCACGGCCAGGGTGACCAGGGCGGCAAAGGCGTGTTCGGACAACAGGCCCTTGTCGCGCAGGATGGTCGCCGCGACGATCTCCATCAGCCCCTTGCATTGCAGCAATGCGCCGAGCGCCAGCGCTTCGCGCCGCGACAGCGCGGACGACGGCGGGCACAGCAGCACCGCGGCGAGCTTGGCCGTGACCGCCAGCACCAGCAGCGCCAGCGACGCCTGCAACGAGGCCCAGCCCAGCGCGCTGCCGTCGATCTTCAGGCCGCTGTGGCCGAAGAACAGCGGTGCCAGCCCGACCAGGGCGAACTGGCCCAGGCGTTCCACCGGCAACCGCTTCGACCACGCCGGCGGCACCATCGCGCCGCCGAAGTAAGCGCCCAGCAAGGCATGCAGGCCCAGTTGCGAGCTTGCCCAGGCGCCCGCGACCAGGAAGAGCGGCAGCGAAAGCCACACCAGCCAGGCCGGCGGTGCCGTGCGCAGGCGCTGCGCCAGCGCGCCGGCGGCGGCCAGCGCCACGGCCACGCCGACCGCGGCCACCTGCACGGCCGAGGCACCGGCCAGCAGCGAGCCGCCTTCGGCCGCCAGCAGCAACAGTGCCAGGCCGACCCACAGTGCCGCGTCGTCGATCACCGCGATGCGCAGCGCCAGTTGCGCCAGCGGGCGGTGCAGCGGACCGAGCTCGCGCACGATGCCGATCAGCACCGGCAGCGCGCTGACCGCGATGCACAGGCCGATGGCCAACGCGCCCATCCAGGCGCCGCCTTGCGGCGCCTGCCAGCCGGGCAGGGTGGTGAAGTGGTAGTGCGCCGCCAGCGTGCCCGCGGCGAACGGCAGCAGCAGCGCCATGCACGCACTGGCGACGAAGCGCACCGCCTGCGTGCGTGGTAGGGGTGTGGCGTCGGGCGCGGTGGGCAGGTGCGCCGACAAGCGCGTTTCCAGCCCGGCAGTGAAGGCCAGCAGCAATACGCCCACCCAGCCGACCTTGTCGCCGGCCTGCGACGGCAAGTCCCACGCCGCCGGCAGCGCGCCGGTGGCCGCCAGCAGCAGGCCGATGATGATCGGGATAACCGCGATGGGAATGGAGCGCCCGAGCGCACGCCAGGCCGTCCAGGCGAGGCCGACGAAGATCAGGAGGTCGAGGACGAAGGCGGTCGCAGCAGGCATGGCGGCGATGATAGCCGCCGCAGAGCAAAGCGAAGCATGCCACCGCCGCCTTGCCTCCTCACTTCCTCACTGACCCCTTGCCACCACCGAAGCACCCACAAGCACGAAGCAGGAAAGCAACCAGGCCCGCAGCGTTTCTTACTTCATCTGCACCAACACCATGTGCCGCAAGCACAGCGAACCGGCATGCAGCAGAAACAGCGTCGGCGCAGAAAAACGAAGCCCCGCATGGCGGGGCTTCGAAGTCGGGCGGAAGCCCCGGCTCAGGCTTCCGCTTCATCCTTGTACGCATCCACCGGGATGCAGGCGCACATGACGTTCTTGTCGCCGTAGACGTTGTCCACGCGCGATACCGGCGGCCAGTACTTCTGCAGCTTGAGCGACGGCAGCGGGAAGGCAGCCAGTTCGCGCGGGTAGGCGTGCGTCCACTCGCTGGCGGCCACCTGGGTGGCGGTGTGCGGGGCGTGCTTCAGCGGATTGTCCTCGCGGTCCAGGCGGCCGTCCTCGACCGCGCGGATCTCCTCGCGGATCTCGACCATGGCGTCGATGAAGCGGTCCAGCTCGTGCAGCGATTCGCTTTCGGTCGGCTCCACCATCAGCGTGCCGGCGACCGGGAAGCTGAGCGTGGGCGCGTGGAAGCCGAAGTCGATCAGGCGCTTGGCGATGTCCTCGGCGCTGATACCGGTGATCTTCTCCAGCGGGCGCACGTCGAGGATGCACTCGTGGGCGACCAGGCCGTTGCGGCCGGTGTAGAGGGTCTTGTAGTGCGGGGCCAGTTTGCGGGAGACGTAGTTGGCGTTGAGCAGGGCCACCTGGGTGGCCTTGCGCAGGCCGGCCGCACCCATCAGGGTGATGTACATCCAACTGATCGGCAGGATGCTGGCGCTGCCGAAGCTGGCGGCGCTGACCATGCCGACGCTGCCTTCGCCGCCGAAGTTCTTCGGCAGGTACGGCGCCAGGTGCGACTTCACCGCGCACGGGCCCACGCCGGGGCCGCCGCCGCCGTGCGGAATGCAGAAGGTCTTGTGCAGGTTGAGGTGGCTGACGTCCGAGCCCCACTTGCCGGGTTGGGCCACGCCGACCAGGGCGTTCATGTTGGCGCCGTCGGTGTACACCTGCCCGCCGTGTTCGTGGACGATGCGGCAGATTTCCACCACGTCCTCCTCGAACACGCCGTGGGTGGACGGGTAGGTCATCATGATCGCGGCCAGGTTGGCCGAATGCTTCTCGGCCGCGCGGCGGATGTCCTCCACGTCCACGTTGCCGTTGGCGTCGCACTTGGTCACCACCACCTTCATGCCGCACATCTGCGCGCTGGCCGGGTTGGTGCCGTGCGCGGACTCGGGGATCAGGCAGATGTCGCGGTGGCCTTCGCCGCGCGCGCGGTGGTAGGCGCGGATCGCCAGCAGGCCGGCGTATTCGCCCTGCGCGCCGGAGTTGGGCTGCAGGCTGACGGCGTCGTAGCCGGTGCATTCCACCAGCATCGCCTCCAGTTCTTCGATCAGCCGCGCATAGCCCTGCACCTGCTCGGCCGGGGCCAGCGGGTGGATGTTGGCGAACTCGGGCCAGGTCACCGGGATCATCTCGGCGGTGGCGTTGAGCTTCATGGTGCACGAGCCCAGCGGGATCATCGTGCGATCCATTGCCAGGTCCTTGTCGGCCAGCGCGCGCATGTAGCGCAGCAGTTCGTGCTCGCTGTGGTGGGTGTTGAACACCGGGTGGGTCAGGAAATCGCCGGTGCGGCGCAGCGCTTCCGGGATCAGCGAAGGCGCGGTGGCGTCCAGCGCGTCGATCGAGGGCAGGGCGGCGCCGTCGCCGCCGAACACGCGCCACAGGTCTTCCACGTCGGTGCGGGTGGTGGTCTCGTCCAGCGAGATGCACAGCGAGCCGTTGCCGCGCACGCGCAGGTTGATGCCGGCTTCGCGGGCGCGGGCCAGGATCGCGTCGCGCGCGTCGCCGGGCTCGATGCAGAGCGTGTCGAAGGCGCTGGCGTGCACCGCGGAATGGCCCAGCGCGCGCAGGCCCTCAGCCAGGATGGCGGTCAGGCGCGCCACCCGGCCGGCGATGCGCTTCAGCCCGTCCGGGCCGTGGTAGACGGCGTACATGCCGGCCATCACCGCCAGCAGCACCTGCGCGGTGCAGATGTTGCTGGTGGCCTTCTCGCGGCGGATGTGCTGTTCGCGCGTCTGCAGGGTCAGGCGGTACGCGGGCTTGCCCTCGGTGTCGACCGACACGCCGATCAGGCGGCCGGGCATGCTGCGCTTGTAGGCGTCGCGGCAGGCCATGAAGGCCGCGTGCGGGCCGCCGAAGCCGAATGGCACGCCGAAGCGCTGCGAGTTGCCGATCACGATGTCGGCGCCCATCTCGCCCGGCGGCTTGAGCAGGGCCAGCGCCAGCAGGTCGGTGGCGACGACGAACAGCGCGTTGTGCGCGTGGATGACCTCGGCGTCCTTCGACCATTCCTCGATCCAGCCGCTGGAGGCGGGGTATTGCACCAGCACGCCGAAGTAGTCGCCGGCGGCTAGCTTCTGGTGGAAGGCGTCGGTGGAGCGGACCACTTCGACGGCGATGCCCAGCGGCTCGGCGCGGGTGGCCAGCACTTCCAGCGTCTGCGGATGGGTGTCGCCGGCGACCAGGAAGGTGTTCGACTTCGACTTGGCCGAGCGCTTGGCCAGGGTCATCGCCTCGGCGGCGGCGGTGGCTTCGTCCAGCAGCGAGGCGTTGGCGATCTCCATGCCGGTCAGGTCGGCGACCATGGTCTGGAAGTTGATCAGCGCTTCCATGCGGCCCTGCGAGATCTCCGCCTGGTACGGGGTGTAGGCGGTGTACCAGGCCGGGTTCTCCAGGATGTTGCGCAGGATGACCTTGGGCGTGTGGGTACCGTAGTAGCCCTGGCCGATGAAGCTGCGGAACACCCGGTTGCGCCCGGCCAGGGCGCGGATCTTGGCCAGTGCCTCCTCCTCGGTGACCGGTTCGGGCAGTGCCAGCGGACCGGGCGACTTGATGCTGGCCGGCACGATGGCGTCGGTCATCGCGTCCAGCGAGTCGTAGCCGACCGTGCGCAGCATGTGCGCGATCTCGGCGTCGTTGGGGCCGATGTGGCGTTCGAGGAACGCGCCGTGGTGCTCGAGTTCGCGCAGGGAAGGGGTATGGGACATGGCGGGCATCCGGGAAGGGCAAGGGAACCGGGCGTGCGGAAAGCGCACGTGGCATGCCCCTCTGTCCTTTTGCCTGAGAGTTTGGAAGCGCGGCGGTGCCTGCTTCGTGCCCCTTCGGCGCCGGCGCGGCCCCGTGGGCGGCCGATCTCTCCAGAGTGTTTGCTGCGGCGGTGGTATCGGGCCTGAGCGATTACGGGCGTTTGCGCCTTCGGCAGCCGGTCGCGGACGAGCGGCTTCTCCCACCTATGTATTGCCGGCGGATTATAGCCCGGCGCCGCGGCCCGTGGCCGGCCGGTAGAATGCGCGGCTTCCCGCAGCGCGAAGCCCGCATGGACCCCGCCAACGCCCCCGATCCCGCCGCCGTGCCGGCCTCCGACCCCGCCACGCCCGGCGCGGTGCTCACCGGGGCGGCGGCCCCGCGCGCGCGGGCCATGCACGGCGGCGCGCCGGCCGCGCCGGCGCCGCTGCCGTCGGTGGCCGGGCGCGTGTTCGGGGTGATGAAGCGCGAGCCGGTGCTGTTCGTCAGCGTGGCCTACATCCTGGTCTCGTTCCTCGGCCTGTGGTCCAGCTACTGGTTCTACCGCCGGCTGGGGCTGCCGATCCTGGATTACCTGCAGGGCAGCGACCTGTTCATCGCCGGCCTGCGCCGGCCGGACTACGCGCTGACGCTGGGCGCCGCGCTGCTGGTGCTGTGGCTGTCCTCGCTGCCGCTGATGTGGACCGAACGCCACCCCGAGCGTGCGCGGCAGATCCGCGAGCGCCACTGGTGGGGGGTGCTGCTGGTGCCGGAACAGCGCGGCTGGCTGGGGCTGTGGGGTGTACGGACCGACACGCTGCTGGTGGTGACCTTCCTGGCCCTGTCGATGTACCTGCTGTTCGTGCACAGCAATGCGCTGGCCGAACGCATCCTGGCCGGCCGGGCGCCCGGGCAGGACGTGCGCCTGACCTTGGCCGGCGAGGCGCAGCCGCTGCCGGGCCGCGCGCGGCTGCTGGGCACGACCAGTGCCTTCGTGATGGTCTGGTGGCCCGTGCCCGGCCATGTGGAAGCGCTGCCGGTAGCCAACGTCAGCCGCATCCAGCCGCTGGGCGCGTCCGCCGCACCCGCGGCGGAGGCGGGCGCGGCAAGGCCGCCGGCGACGCCCGCGCTGCCGGCCGGGCCGGCGGAGGCGCCGCGATGAAGCCGGTCTCCAACCGCCGCTTGGCGATGCTGCTGGGCGGGCTGGCGATGTTCGGGCCGTTCTCCATTGACACCATCTTCCCGGCGTTCCCGGCGATGGGCGCGCAACTGGGCGCGGACAAAGTGGCGATGCAGCAGACGATCAGCGTGTACCTGCTGACGTATGCGCTGATGAGCCTGGTGCACGGGCCGCTGTCCGACGCCTTCGGCCGCAGGCGCGTGATCCTGGGCGGGCTATCGGTGTTCCTGCTGGCCTCGGTCGGTTGCGCCCTGTCCACCGACATGGCCACGCTGCTGCTGTTCCGCGGCCTGCAGGGCCTGTCCGCCGGCGTGGGCTTCATCGTCGGGCGCGCGGTGATCCGCGACGTGCGCCACGGCGACGATGCGCAGCGGTTGATGAGCCAGGTGTCGATGATCTTCGGCATCGCTCCGGCCATCGCGCCCATCGTCGGCGGCTGGATCCTGGGCTGGAGCGCGTGGCCGACGATCTTCTGGTTCCTGGCAGGCTTCTCGCTGCTGCTGTTGCTGTCGGTGGGCGCGTGGTTGCCGGAGACGCATCCGCGGGCCGTGCGGCGCAGCGTCTCGCCGCGCCACCTGCTGCGCGACTACTTCGGCATCCTCGGCAACCGGCGCTTCCTGCGCCTGGCGCTGGCCGGCTCGCTGGGCTTCGGCGGGCTGTTCCTCTACATCGCCTCGGCGCCGGCGTTCGTGATGGACCTGCTGCGGCTGGACGAGCAGCGCTTCGCCTGGCTGTTCCTGCCGACCATCGGCGGCATGGTGCTGGGCGCGTTCCTGTCCGGCCGCGCCGCCGGCCGCATCGACGGGGAGCGGCTGGTGAACATCGGCTACGGCTGCATGGGCCTGGGCGCGGTCGCCAACGTGGCCTACAACGCCTGGGCCGGGCCGGCGATCGCGGTGCCGTGGGCGGTGCTGCCGATGTTCGTGGCGGCGCTGGGCGTGGCGCTGGTGTTCCCGATCCTGACCCTGGCCATCCTGGACATGTATCCGCACCAGCGCGGCGCGGCGTCGTCGCTGCAGGCGTTCGGCAACCTGATCGTCAACGCCGCCATCGCCGGCGTGCTGTCGCCGCTGCTGAGCCACCGCGGCCTCTACCTGGCGCTGGGCATGGCGGGCTTTGCGCTGTTGGCGTGGACGATGTGGCGGTGGGAAGCGCGCTCCAGCCGCCGCCTGCCGGCCTGCCCGCGCGACGCTGTACCGCTGGAACCGACCGACCAACTCTGACCTGCACGGGAACCTCCATGTCCATCCAATCCAAGGCGCGCCGCGAGGCGAAGAAGCGCAAGGCGGCCAAGACCCGCAACCAGGCGCGCGCGAACGCGCCCGCGATCGAGCCGCACGCGGAACTGCGCACGCCGCAGGGCGAACTGCTGGCGGGCATCGTGCGTCAGGCCGGCGTGTGGGTGCTGGGCATGGACGGCCGCATCGCCGGCAGTTCCGACAGCGCCGCCGAGGTGCTGGGCCTGATCAAGCAGGCCGCGGCCCTGCACGAGACGCAGGGCAAGCCGGTGCGGCTGGTCTATTCCGACGAACTGCGCGACACCGCGGTGATCGAGGCGGCCGCCCAGGGCCTGACCCTGGAACAGTTCGAAGCGCAACTGATCGAACACATGAAGGCCGACCCCGCCGAGCCCGCCCCCGAAGCCGACTGACGCCATCTGATCCCCACTGTAGGAGCGACGTCAGTCGCGACCGGGAAAGCTCCAAAGCGGGGAGACGCGGATCAAAGTGAAAAACGCGGATAAGGCTGTTTCAGCGATCCGCTCTTTTCGCTCTTATCCGCGTCGAAAGGC
>CALJUL010000082.1 GCA_937975725.1 uncultured Pseudoxanthomonas sp.
CCCTTACCCCTTACCCCTTACCCCTTACTTCCTCTTCCCATTTCCCCAAAAAAATCGGGACGGCCCAAGCCGTCCCGATCCTGTGCAACCTTGAAGCGGAGCGCTGCGATCAGGCCGCGGCGTCCTTCAGCTTCTTCAGCGGGCGCACCTTCACCTTCACCGAGGCGGGCTTGGCGGCGAACCACTGCTCTTCCTTGGTGAACGGGTTGATGCCCTTGCGCTTCGGCTTGGCCGGCACGTTGACGGCGGTGATCTTCAGCAGGCCCGGCAGGGTGAAGGAGCCGGCGCCCTTCTTGCTGATGGAGGCGTGCACGGCGCTTTCCAGCGAGGCCAGCACGGAGCGGACGTCCTTCGCGGCCACGGCGGTGGCTTCGGCGATATGGGCGACGAGGCCCGACTTGCTCAGCGCTTCCTTGATCGGCTTCGGCGCGGCCGGCTTGGCGGCGGCCTTCGGTGCAGCTTTCTTGGCGGCCTTCTTCGGCGCGGCCTTCTTGGTGCTCTTTGCCATGGTTTCCTGTCTCTACAGTCGGTAGGTGGTAATCGGGCCGATCGCATCGGCAAGCGAAATGTAGGGCAAAGGAATGCCGCCGCCAAGAGCGGAACCGGCCCCAAAGCCGCTTTTTTTCGCTTTTTTCCGCCAGTCGGCGGTTTCCGGTGCTGCGCGCGCGGAAAAAACCCGGTCCGGGCGCCGTGGCGGGGCGCCGGGAACAGTCCCGGAACGCGGCGTCCGGCGGCGCGCGATGCGACCGGACGCCGCGCCCCGGCGGTGCGTCATTCGTCCTCGTGGCGCGGGCGATAGGCCGCGATCAGCCGCTGCTGCACGGTGGGCGGGACCGGTTCGTAGTGGCTGAAATCCAGGCTGTAGCGGCCGCGGCCGGCGGTCATCGACTTCAGTTCCGCCGCGTAGCCTTCCAGCTCGGCCAGCGGCACCTGTGCCCGCACCACGATCTCGCCGCGCACCGTGTCGGTGCCGTTGATGCGCGCGCGCTTGCCGGCCAGGCTGCCGGTCACGTCGCCGACCTGCGCCTCCGGCACGCTGACCTCCAGGTCCACCACCGGTTCCAGCACCTGCGGCCGCGCCTGCGCGACGGCGTCCAGGAAGGCCTTCTTGCCCGCCGCGACGAAGGCCACTTCCTTGCTGTCGACCGGATGGTGCTTGCCGTCGTGCACCACCACCCGCACGTCCTGCAGCGGGTAGCCGGCGACCGCGCCGGCGGCCAGCGCCTGGCGCACGCCCTTTTCCACCGCCGGCATGAACTGGCCGGGGATGGTGCCGCCCTTGACCTCGTCGACGAACTCGAAGCCGCCGCCGCGCGGCAGCGGTTCAACCCGCAGGAACACTTCGCCGAACTGCCCGGCGCCGCCGGTCTGCTTCTTGTGGCGGTGGTGGCCCTCGGCCTTCGCGCCGATGGTCTCGCGGTAGGCGATGCGCGGCGGGCGCGTCTTCACTTCCACGCCGTGGCGATCCTTCAACCGCTCCAGCATCACCCGCAGGTGCAGGTCGGACAGGCCGCGGACGACGGTCTCGTTCAATTCCGGCTGGTGCTCGACCAGGAAGGCCGGGTCCTCTTCCGCCAGCTTCTGCAATGCGGTGGACAGCTTCTGCTCCTGGCCCTTGCTGGCCGCTTCGATCGCCAGGCCGAACATGGGCCGGGGGAAGTCGACCGGCGCCAGGTGCAGATGGTCGTCGTCGTGGCTGTCGTGCAGCACCGCATCGAAGTGCAGGTCGTCCACCTTGGCGACCGCGGCGATGTCGCCGGGGATGGCCTGGTCCACTTCCACGTGGTCCTTGCCCTTGAGCTTGAACAGGTGGCCGACCTTGAACGGCTTGCGGCCGTCGTCGACGAACAACTGCGTGTCCTTCTTCACCGTGCCCTGGTAGACGCGGAACACGCCCAGCTTGCCGACGAAGGGGTCGTTGACGATCTTGAAGACGTCGGCGATGACGTGCGCGCGAGCGTCGGGCACGGCCTCCACCGGCTGCGGCCCGGCACCGTTGATCTTGACGAACGGCGGCGGGTTGGCCTCGGCGGGGTTGGGGAACAGGCGTTCGGCCACGTCCAGCAGTTCGCGCACGCCCACGCCGGTGCGCGCGGAGGCGAAGCACACGGGGACCAGGTGGCCTTCGCGCAGGCACTGCTCGAAGGCGTCGTGCAGTTCGCTGCCGGACAGGCCGCCTTCGCCCAGGTCCAGGTAGTGCTCCATCACCGTCTCGTTGATCTCCACCACCTGGTCGATGATCTTCTGGTGCCAGTCGGCCACCGGGCCCAGGTCGGAATCGCCGGCGGACCGGCCGAAGCAGTCGGCCACCGCCTTGCCGCCGCCGGCGGGCAGGTTGAGCGGCAGCACTTCCGGGCCGAACTCCACGCGCAGCGCGGCCAGGATGCCGGCGCAGTCGGCGCCTTCGTGGTCGATCTTGTTGACGACGATGGCGCGGCACAGGCCGCGCTCCTTCGCGCGCTGCATCAGCCGGCGGGTGCCGTGGGCGATGCCGGCGTCGGCATCGACCACGATCAGCGCGGTCTCCACCGCCGACAGCGCCGACAGCGCGGGGCCGCGGAATTCCGGGTAGCCGGGCGTGTCGATCAGGTTGACGTGCATGCCGCCGTGGTCGGTGCTGGCGATGGCGGTGTCGATGGAGTGGCCGCGGGTCCGTTCGATCGGGTCGTGGTCGGAGACCGTGGTGCCGCGTTCGATGCTGCCTGCCGTCTGGATGGCGCCGCCGGCATGCAGCAGGGCTTCGAAGAGCGTTGTTTTGCCGGCGCCGGGGTGGCCTGCCAAGGCCACGTTGCGGATCTGTTGCGTGCTGTACGACATGAGGCCGTTCCTCCCTGTGCTGGGTCGAAGGGCCGTCATGGCTGTCCGGGCGGAGCGCGTCCCGTGAGCGTGGCGCTCGGCGGGCGGTCATGGCGGGAATCCAGCATCGGCGCGGCCGCGGAGGTGGTCAAGCCGCACTGCGGTACGCGGCGTGAACATCCCGGGGTGTACCCTGCGGTCCCCCGACTCGAGGAGCACGGCCATGGCTTTGAAGCGTTACGCGGATGCGGTGTGGAGCGGCGACCTGCAGTCCGGCAAGGGCAGCCTGAGCACGCCGCAGAGCGGCTTATTCGACACCCAGAACTATTCCTTCAAGACCCGCTTCGGCGACGAGAAGGGCACCAATCCCGAAGAACTGCTGGCGGCCGCGCATGCGGGCTGTTTCAGCATGGCGCTGTCCGCGGTGCTGGGAAAGGCCGGCTACACGCCGGACAGGATCCAGACCCGTGCCGAGGCGACGATGGAGCCGGGCATGGACCCGGGGCCGACGGTCACCGGCATCAAGCTGGTGGTGTCGGCCAGCGTGCCCGGCATCTCCGCGGCGCAGTTCGAGGAATTCGCCGGGCAGGCCAAGGCCGGCTGCGTGATCTCGCGCGCGCTGTCGGTGCCGGTGTCGCTGGAAGCCACGCTGCTTTGAACCGGCGGCCCTGCGTCGCCCGCCACGGGCCGGCGGCATGAGCCCGCGCGGCGTGCTGCTGGTGCATGGCGCCGGCGGAGGCGGCTGGGAATGGAACCTGTGGCGCGGCTTCCTGGCGACGGCTGGGCTGGAGGTCCACGCGCCCGATCTGCAGCCCGCCGCCGCGGGGCTGGCCGCGACCGGTTTCGACGACTACGCGCGGCAGGTGCGGTCCGCGCTGGTGGCGCTGCCGCGGCCGCGCGCCGTGGTCGGCGCCAGCCTGGGCGGATTGCTGGCGCTGCGCAGCGCGGACGTGGCCGATGCGGTGGCGGCGGTCAATCCGCTGCCGCCCGCGCCGTGGCATGCGGGCCTGCCTCCGCGCGCGTGGCCCGAGATGGTGCCGTGGCGTCGCGATGCGCGGCTGCCGGGCACGCGGCGCGCCCTGCCCGAGGCCGACGAGGCCACGGCGTTGTTCGCCTTCCGCCATTGGCGGGACGAATCCGGCGCCGTGCTGCGGCAGGCGCATGCCGGCATCGCCGTCGAGCGGCCGGCCTGCCCGGTGCTGTTCGTGCTGTCTCGGACGGACGAAGACGTGCCGCCGGCACACGGACTGGCGTTGGCGGATGCCTGGGGCGCCGAAGTCCTGCGGACGGCTTCCGCTTCGCATGTCGATCCCTTGCTCGGGCGGCATGCGCCGGCGATCGCGGCGCAAGCTGTCGAATGGCTAAACCGGGCGATGCCGGCCCGCTGAGTTCAGCCGTGTTTCACCCGTGGCGACCGAGCATGCGGACGCGCCGATCCGGCGCCGGGGAGTACCGCCATGAAGCCTCTGACCGCCACCGTGCTGGCTTTCGGCCTGCTGGCCGCCGGCGCCGCCTCCGCGCAGTCGCGCGACTACGGCACCGCGGAGCGCTACGGCGACGAGCCCTACTACGACTACGCACGGGTGGTGCGGGTGGACCCCGTCATTGAGGACGGCTACCGCAACACCGCCGCCGGCGAGCGCTGCTACTACCGCGATGCCGACGACGTGTACGCACGCGATATCTACCGTGACGACGGCTACGATCGCCGCGGTTACGGCGACGGCTACCGCAGCTACGATGGTTACGAAGACGACCGCCGCCCGCAGCGCGGCACCGAATCCGGGCGCGCGGTCGCCACCGTGATTGGCGGCATCGCCGGCGCGGTGCTGGGCAGCAAGATCGGCGACGGCAGCGGGCGCTACGTGGGCACCGCGGTGGGGTCGATGGTCGGCGGCATGGCCGGGCGTTCCATCTACGACAACGCGCAGCGCGAGCGCCGGGTGCAGCGCGGTCAGGTGCGCGTATGCGATCCGGTGCCGGCCGGCAATGGCCGTTACCAGGGCCGCGACGGCTACGGCTATGGGGATGGCCGCGTCAACGGCTACGACGTGACCTACGAATACGCCGGCCGCAGCTACCGCACCCGCACCGACTACCACCCCGGCGACCGCATCCGGGTGCGGGTGGACGTGCGGCCCGAATGAGCCCGCGCGCGCATCCGCTGCGCGCGGTGCCGGTTCCGACTTTCGCAGGGTCGCTTTGCAGGCGGGGCTGACCCGCCATCCGACTGTCGAAAGCCGGCCTTGACGTTTTCCAGTCCGGTGTTCCGGATACCGAAGGCCCACGCCCGCGCTTGAAGCCGGCATCGGCTGACATGCAAGCCGCCACCCGCAGGGGCCGCAAGGCCCCTGCCGCGTTTCCGTTGCCCTGGCCGGCGCCACCGCGCATAGTCGCGCCCTGGAATCCTCTGGGAGTGCGGCATGCGGCGACTGGCGTGGACGATCGGGTGCGTTCTGGGATGCGTGGTCGCCATGCAGGCACAGGCGCAGGTGCGGGTGGTGACGGCGGCGCGCGTGCACACGTCCGATCCCGCGCGGCCGCTGGCCGAAGCGATGGCGTGGGATGCACAAGGCCGCATCCTGGCCGTCGGCGACGCGGACGATGTGCTGAAACGCTATCCCGGCGCGGAGCGCATCGACGCGGCGGGCAAGACGGTGATCCCCGGCTTGATCGATGCGCACGGCCACGTCATGGGGCTGGGCTACGCGCTGATGCGCGCCGACCTGGTGGACGCGAAAGACAAGGCCGAAGTGCTCGCCCGCCTGAACGAATACGCCAGGCAGTTGCCACCCGGCGCCTGGCTGCTCGGCAGCGGCTGGGACCAGAACGATTGGCCGGAAAAGGCGTTCCCGACCGCGGCCGACCTCGACGCCGCTTTTCCCGACCGCCCGGTCTGGCTGGAGCGCGTGGACGGCCATGCCGGCTGGGCCAACAGTGCAGCCTTGCGCGCGGCTGCTGCCAAGGCGCCGCGGCCGCTGGAAGGCGACTGGCAGCCGGAAGGCGGGCGCATCGAACGCATCGACGGCCGGCCGAGCGGGGTGTTCGTCGACGCCGCGATGTCGCTGGTCAACGCGGTGGTGCCCGCGCCCGACGCGGCCTATCGCCGGCAGGCGCTTGAAAAGGCGGCGCAGGCGGCGGTGCGCAACGGCCTGACCGGCGTGCATGACATGGGCGTGTCGCGCGAGGACCTGGCGCTGATGCGCCAGTTCGCCGACGAGCGGCGCTTGCCGCTGCGCATCGACGCCTATGCGGACGGCGACGGCGCGGCGCTCGCCGACCTCTGCGAGCATGGCCCCTACCGCCACCCGGGCGGGCGTCTGCGGATGCGTGGTGTGAAGCTGTTCGCGGACGGCGCACTGGGCAGCCGCGGCGCGGCCCTGCTGGAGGACTACAGCGACGATCCCGGCAACCGCGGCCTGCTGGTGACCGAGCCCGCCGCGCTGGAAGCGGCCATGCGCAAGGCGCGTGGCTGCGGCGTGCAGGTGGCCACCCACGCCATCGGCGACCGCGGCAACCGCCTGGTGCTGGATGCGTACGAACGCGTGCTCGGCGATGCGGCCAAGACGGACCACCGCTGGCGGATCGAGCACGCGCAGGTGGTCGCGCCCGAGGAGTTCCCGCGCTTCGCGGCGCTGGGCGTGATCGCCTCGATGCAGCCGACTCATGCGACTTCGGACATGCCGTGGGCGCAGGACCGGCTGGGACCCGTCCGCATCGCCGGCGCCTACGCCTGGCAGCGCATGCAGGGCAGCGACGTGCGGCTGGCGCTGGGGTCGGACTTCCCGGTGGAATCGGTCGATCCGCGCCGCGGATTGCACGCGGCGGTGACGCGCCAGGACCTGGCCGACCATCCCGAGGGAGGCTGGATGCCGGACCAGCGCCTCGGCGCCGCCGAAGCCCTGCGCGGCTTCACCGCCGACGCCGCCTGGGCCGCGCGCGACGAGGACGAAGTGGGCCGGCTGGCCCCCGGCCTGCGCGCCGACTTTGTGATCCTGGACGAAGACCCCTTGCAGGTGCCGGGCGCGCAACTGGACGAGTTGCACATCCGCTCGACCTGGGTGGACGGCGCGCCGGTCTACGAAGCGGAGTAGGGCTTTCCAGGTGAGGAAGTGGTGTCGGCCGCGATGATGGGCGAAAGGATTCCGGGAGCCGCGGATCGACGCGATGAGCGCGGCGGCACGCGGGGTTTCATCCACGTAATCCGTGTCAGTCCGTGGCTGAAAATTGCCGATGGTTCACGGTTGCGACTGACGTCGCTCCTACAACAGCGCATGGGGTGCCTGTAGGAGCGACGTCAGTCGCGACCGCAGAAAAAGCAGATCCTTTGCCGCGGATCACACGGATCACACGAATCACACGGATAAAGCGGATCACCAATAAAGCGCTTCAAGCCTCATCCGCGCCCATCCGCGCAATCCGCTCCGGCCAGATTTTTTGCTCCTGATCCGCCGTTTCCGCCCTGATCCGCGTCGAATGCTTTTGCCCGATTCGACGGCCGTGCCCGCCAGCGTTCCCGCAGGAAACGACGCCGGCTACCAGTCGATGTGGCCGGTCACGATGGTGCGGACGTGGCCGCCGGACCAGACGTCGCCGGCTTCGTCCACGCGCAGTTGTAGGCGGGCGTCGTGGCCGACTTCGCGGCCCTGGCTGACGGTGTAGCTGCCGCCGTGTCCGGGCAGGGCGTCGCGCGAGGCCAGCCACGCGGCCAGGGTCGCGTTGGCGGCGCCGGAGGCGGCGTCCTCGAATGCGGCCGGCGCACCGACGAAGGCGCGCACGGCCAGGTCGTAGGGCTGGCCGGTGCAGCGCGCGTAGGCGCAGACGCCCATGCTGTCGGTGGCCCGGGCGAGCGCGCCGATCGCGTTCCAATCGGGAACGGCGGTCCGGAGGGCGGCTTCGCCGGCGACTTCGGCCAGCCACCAGCGGCGGCCACCGTCGACCAGCGCCGGCGGCAGCGCGCCGGCCGGCAGGGGCGCGAGGGCCGCTTCCAGCACGGCGTCGCCGGCCGGATCGCCCACGGCCACCACCTTCGCGCGCGGCGTGCGCACGGCGATGGTGCGCGCCGCGCCTGCGCCGTCCACCCGCAACGGCAGCAGGCCGGCGGCGCCTTCCTGCACCAGCAGGCCGCGGTCCGGCGAGGCCAGGCCGGCGTCCAGCACCACGTGCGCGGTGCCGACGCTGGGATGGCCGGCGAACGGCACTTCGCGGCGCGGGCTGAACATGCGCACGGCGTAGCTGGCGCCCGGCTGCGCCGGCGGGAACACGAAGGTGGTCTCGGGCAGGCGCGTCCAGCGCGCGATGGCCTGCATGGCGTCGGCATCCAGGCCCTCGGCGTCGAGGACGACGGCCAGCGGATTGCCCGCACCGGGGCGGTCGGCGAACACGTCCAGTTGGACGTAGCGGCGGAGAGTCATGGGGACGGGCCTGCGTGGGGGCCGCGCAGCTTAGCAAGTCGCCCGGCCCGCGAACCGCATGGCGGGCGCGGTACGCCATCGGCGGAGCGCGGCGGGTGGCTGGGCTCCGCGGTGCGGCGGAAGCCGGCACGGCGCCGCCTTCGCATCACATCATGTTGCACCCTGCTGATGCCGGCGCGGCCGCAGCGCGCGGCGCCGGGGAGTTCGTTGCATGTGGTACGGACTCCGGTTTCGGCCGGAGCTTGGGCTAGAATCGAAAGTTCACGCCCGAAGGGTTCGGGCAGTCCCTCGACTCTCTCCATGCCATCCGCTTCCTCTGCGCCTGATCGTTGGATCGTCCTCAAGTTCGGCGGCACCTCGGTGTCGCAACGCCACCGCTGGGACACGATCGGAAGGCTGGCGAAGAAACGCGCGGAGGAAAGCGGCGCGCGCGTGCTGGTGGTGGTGTCGGCGCTGTCCGGCGTGACCAACGAGCTGACCGCGATCGCCGACGGCGCCGCCGACAGTGCCGAGCGGGTGGCGAAGCTGGAACAGCGCCATCGCGAATTCCTGGCCGAACTGCAACTGGACGCCGACGCCGTGCTGGGCGAGCGCCTGGCCGCGCTGCGCGGCCTGCTGGCCGACCCGCGCGCCGCCGAGCGCACGCTGGAATGGCAGGCCGAAGTGCTGGCGCAGGGCGAACTGCTGTCGTCCGCCCTGGGCGTGGCCTACCTACGCACGCAGGGCCTGGACATCGGCTGGGCGGACGCGCGCCACTGGCTGCAGGCCAATTTCCTGCCCAACCAGAGCGCCTGGGCGCAGCGCCTGTCGGTGTCGTGCAACACCGCGCCGGACCAGGACTGGCGCCGCGCATTCGCCGGGCAGGCCAATCCCGTGCTGCTGACGCAGGGCTTCATCTCGCGACACGCCGACGGCGGCACCGCCATCCTCGGCCGCGGCGGCTCGGACACGTCGGCG
The DNA here is from genome assembly GCA_937975725.1 of uncultured Pseudoxanthomonas sp. Taxonomy (GTDB): domain Bacteria; phylum Pseudomonadota; class Gammaproteobacteria; order Xanthomonadales; family Xanthomonadaceae; genus Pseudoxanthomonas_A. Next base: position 9,168 of record CALJUL010000082.1, read on the forward strand.
GCCTACTTCGGCGCGCTGCTGGGCGCGCAGCGGGTGGAGATCTGGACCGACGTGCCGGGCATGTTCAGCGCCAACCCGCGCGAAGTGCCGGACGCGCGCCTGCTGACCCGGCTGGACTACTACGAGGCGCAGGAAATCGCCACCACCGGCGCCAAGGTGCTGCACCCGCGCTCGATCAAGCCCTGCCGCGACGCCGGCGTGCCGATGGCGATCCTGGACACCGAGCGTCCCGACCTGCCGGGCACCACCATCGACGGCGGCGCGCTGACCGTGCCGGGCGTCAAGGCGATCAGCCGCCGCAACGGCATCGTGCTGGTGTCGATGGAAGGCATCGGCATGTGGCAGCAGGTGGGCTTCCTGGCCGACGTGTTCGCGCGCTTCAAGAAGCACGGGTTGTCGGTGGACCTGATCGGTTCGTCCGAGACCAACGTCACCGTGTCGCTGGACCCCAGCGAGAACCTGGTCAATACCGACGTGCTGGCCGCGCTGTCGGCCGACCTGGCGGAGATCTGCCGGGTCAAGGTGATTGCACCATGCACCGCCATCACCCTGGTCGGCCGCGGCATGCGCTCGCTGCTGCACAAGCTGTCGGACGTGTGGGCGATGTTCGGGCGCGAGCGCGTGCACCTGATCTCGCAGTCGTCCAACGACCTCAACCTGACCTTCGTGATCGACCAGGCCGACGCCGACGGCATGCTGCCGGCGCTGCACGCGGCGCTGATCGACAGCGGCGCCATGCCCACCGACGAGGCCAGCGTGTTCGGCCCGAGCTGGCGCGAGATCAACGGCGCGGTGCGCCGCCGCAGCCCCGGCTGGTGGCAGGCGCCGGCGGCGCGCGAGCGCCTGCTGGCGATGGCCGAAGCCTCGACGCCGCGCTACGTCTACCACCTGCCGACCGTGCAGGCGCGCGCCCGCGCGCTGGCCGCGATCCCGGCCGTCGACCGCCGCTTCTACGCGATCAAGGCCAATTCGCACCCGGCCATCCTGCGCACGCTGGTGGCCGAGGGCTTCGGCCTGGAATGCGTGTCGAAGGGCGAGCTGGAGCGGGTGTTCGAGACCGTGCCGTCGCTGTCGATGGAGAACGTGCTGTTCACGCCCAGCTTCGCCCCGCGCGATGAATACGCCTTCGCGCTGGACAAGGGCATCAACGTCACCCTGGACAACGTCGAGGCGCTACGGCGCTGGCCGGAGGTGTTCCGCGGCCGCCGCCTGTGGCTGCGCGTGGACCTGGGCCGCGGCGACGGCCACCACGACAAGGTCAAGACCGGCGGCAAGAGCTCCAAGTTCGGCCTGCCGCTGGCGCGGGTGGAGGAATTCCTCGCCGCCGCGCGCGCGCTGGACGTGCACATCGTCGGCCTGCACGCGCACCTGGGCAGCGGCGTGGAAAGCGCGCAGCACTGGAACCTGATCGCCGACGAACTTGGCGGCATCGCCGACCAGATCGGCACCATCGAGACCATCGACATCGGCGGCGGCCTGCCGATCCCCTACACCGACGAGGACGAGCCCTTCGACCTGGAAGCGTGGGGCAACGGCCTGGCCGCCATCAAGGCGGCCTATCCGGGTTACCGCCTGGTGATCGAGCCGGGCCGCTACCTGGTGGCCGAATCCGGCGTGCTGCTGGCCCACGTCACCCAGGTGGTGGAGAAGCTGGGCATCCGCCGGGTCGGCAGCGACGCCGGCATGCACACGCTGATCCGCCCGGCGCTGTACGACGCCTGGCACGACGTGGCCAACCTCACCCGCCTGCACGACGAGGCGCAGGAGGCGTTCGACGTGGTCGGCCCGATCTGCGAGTCCAGCGACGTCTTCGGCAAGCGCCGCCGGCTGCCCTCGGCCACCGCCGAAGGCGACGTGCTGCTGTTCGCCGACGCCGGCGCCTACGGATATTCCATGGCCAGCCATTACAATCTGCGCGGCCTGCCGGCGGAGGACGTGATCGAAGGAACGGCCGCCGATGGCGCCGCGGGCTGAAGCCGGCGCGCCCGGCGCAGGCGCGGGGCGTGCGGGCGCCGGTTGGCGCCGCGCCGTCGCCGCCCGCCAGGCGCGGGCCGCGGGACCTTCCGGTGCCGCGGCCGCCCGATTTCCTGAATACTCTGCCTGCCGCCGCGGCCTGTGCCGGCGGATCGCTCCTTTCCCGGGTCACGCATGACGACTTTCGACAAAACCGCCATCCGCTGCTTCCGCTTCGTCCGCTGTTCGTTCGATGCGGACAGCGGCGTTGCGCGGCTGGTCTATGCCTTCGACGACGGCCCGGAGCTGACCGAAACCGTCACCATCCCCGGCGCGCCCTTCGTCCTGGACGACGCGCGCGCGCAGGCGGTGGAACAGGCGGTGCGGCTGCTGCACCTGGTGACCGGCGTCAGCTACTACAAGGCGGCGGTGCCCGGCGAGATCCGCATCGACGGCTACGCCATCGACGCGGCCACCGCGGTGCTGCTGGAACAGGTGTACGTGCACGGGCTGGGCGAGTTCGCCTACCGCAACGGGCTGAACCTGCACGGCCGCGTGCGCTTCCCGGTGGCGGCGCCCGCGCCGGCCGCGGCGCCGGCGGCGGGGCTGCGCCCGCATGCGCTGGTCGCCATCGGCGGCGGCAAGGATTCGCTGGTCAGCATCGAGGCGCTGCGGGGCGCCGGCGTGGGCCAGACCGTCACCTGGATCGGCGGCTCGCAACTGATCGCCGCCTGCGCCGCGCGCACCGGCCTGCCGGTGCTCAACATCGGCCGCGCGCTGGCGCCGGAACTGTTCGACTACAACCGCCAGGGCGCCTGGAACGGCCACATCCCGGTCACCGCGATCAACTCGGCGATCATGGCGCTGGCCGCGCTGCTGCACGGCGCCGACCAGGTGGTGTTCTCCAACGAGCGTTCGGCCAGCTACGGCAGCATGATCCCCGGCACCGGCGAGGTGAACCACCAGTGGTCCAAGGGCTGGGCGTTCGAGAAGGCGTTCGGCGACCACCTGCAGTCGCACGTGGCGGCGGACCTGCACTACTACTCGCTGCTGCGGCCGCTGTCGGAGCTGGCGGTGGCGCGGCAGTTCGCGCGCAACGACCACTACGACGCGCATTTCTCCAGTTGCAACCGCAACTTCCACCTGCTGGGCGAGCGCCCCACCAACCGCTGGTGCGGCGTGTGCCCCAAGTGCCATTTCGTGTTCCTGGCACTGGCGCCTTTCATGTCCAAGCCGCGGCTGGTGGGCATCTTCGGCCGCAACCTGCTGGACGACGCCGGCCAGGCCGGCGGCTTCGACGCTCTGCTGGAATACCAAGACCACAAGCCGTTCGAATGCGTCGGCGAAGGCCGCGAATCGCGCGCGGCGATGGCGGCGCTGGGCGACCGGCCCGAATGGCGCGAGGACGCGATCGTGGCCCGCTTCAACCACGAGATCCGGCCGCAACTGGACGCCGGCGAGCTCGCCATGGCGCCCCTGCTGGAGATCGGCGGCGAACACCGCATCCCGGCGGCGCTGTGGGAGCGATTGCGTGCGAATTTCGCAGCTTGAGGGGCGCCGCGTCGCCCTGTGGGGCTGGGGCAGGGAAGGGCGCGCCGCCCATCGCGCGATCCGCGCGCGCCTGCCTTCGCTGCCGCTGACGCTGTTCTGCAACGAGGCCGAAGCGCGCGACGCCGCGGCGTTGGGCGATGCCGCGTTGGCGGTCGAGACGCAGGCCGGCGCCGAGCGGCTCGCCGCCTTCGACGTGGTGGTCAAGTCGCCCGGCATCAGTCCCTACGCGCCCGAAGCGCTGGCCGCCGCCGCGGCGGGCACGCGCTTCGTCGGCGGCACCGGCCTGTGGTTCGCCGAGCGCGCGGGCGAGGACGGCATCGTGCCGCGCACGATCTGCGTGACCGGCACCAAGGGCAAGAGCACCACCACTTCGCTGCTGGCGCACCTGCTGCGCGCGGCGGGGCACCGCACGGCGCTGGCCGGCAACATCGGCCTGCCGCTGCTGGAACTGCTGGACCCGCAGCCCGTGCCGGACGATTGGGCCATCGAACTGTCGAGCTACCAGACCGGCGACGTTGCGGCCAGCGGCGCGCGGCCCGACGTCGCCGTGGTGCTGAACCTGTTTCCCGAACACCTGGACTGGCACGGCGGCGAAGCGCGCTACATCGAAGACAAGCTGAAGCTGGTCACCCAGGCGCACCCGCGTGCGGCCGTGCTGAACGCGGCCGATCCGCGCCTGGCGGCACTGTCGTTGCCGCGCAGCGAAGTGCATTGGTTCAACCGTCCGGATGGTTGGCACCTGCGCGGGGACGACCTGTACCGCGGCGATGCGTTCGTGATGGACACGCGTGCGCTGCCGCTGCCGGGCCGCCACAACCGCGGCAATCTGTGTGCCGTGCTGGCGGCGCTGGAAGCGGCCGGGATCGACGCGCTGCCGCTGGCCGCTGCGGCGCGGGATTTCCGGCCGCTGCCCAACCGCCTGCAGACGATGGGCGTGCGCGACGGCATCGCATGGGTCAACGATTCGATCAGCACCACGCCGCACGCCACGCTGGCGGCGCTGGACTGCTTCGCCGGCCAGCGCATCGCCCTGCTGGTGGGCGGGCACGACCGCGGCGTGGACTGGACGGACTTCGCAGCGCGCATGCACGAGCAGGCACCGGCCGCGATCGTGACGATGGGCGCGAACGGCCCGCGCATCCACGCCCTGCTGGAACCGGTGGCGCGTGCGCGTGGTTTCGTCCTGCGCGCCGCTGATACCCTGCCGGCCGCGGTGGCCGAAGCCCGGCAGGTGCTGGACGGCGCGGGCGTAGTCCTGCTGTCGCCGGGCGCGCCGAGCTTCGGCCAGTACCGCGACTACGTGGCGCGCGGGCGCCATTTCGCCGAACTGGCGGGATTCGACCCCGACGACATTTCGGCCATCCCCGGGCTCGGCATCGCCTGAGGCGCGGCGCCGGCACGGCGCCTTGAACCTGGGGGACGTACACTCGACGCCACTGTCCCACGTGGAGAAGCGCCATGCGCTTGCGATCCCTGCTGTCCTGCCTGTTGCTGTTGTCGCCGGCGGCGCTGGCCGCGCCCAGGGCCGATCCGCTGGAGTGGAAGGTCGGCGACGTGGCGTTCTCCGGCTACATCGTCTACGACGACGCGGTGGTGCAGCCGCGCCCGGGCCTGGTGATGGTGCCCAACTGGATGGGTGTCACCGACGACGCGGTGGCGCGCGCCAAGGCCGTGGCCGGTACCGGCTACGTGGTGCTGGTGGCCGACGTCTACGGCAAGGACCACCGCCCGAAGGACGCCGGCGAGGCGGGCAAGCTGGCGGGCTCCCTGCGCGGCGACGACCGCCAGGCGCTGCGCGCGCGCATGCGGGCGGCGGTGGATGCGTTGAAGGCGCAGGCGGGCCGCGTGCCGCTGCGGGCCGGGAGGGTCGGTGCGTTCGGTTTCTGCTTCGGCGGCTCGGCCGTGCTGGAACTGGCGCGCAGCGGCGCCGACGTGGCCGGCGTGGTCAGCCTGCACGGCGGCCTGGCGCCCGGCGCGGCGACGCCGGCGGCGAATGCGATCGCCGCGCCGGTGCTGGTGCTCAACGGCGCCGACGACAAGGCGGTCACCGATGCCGACATCCTCGCCTTCCAGCGGGAAATGGACGCGGCGGGCGCGGACTGGCAGTTCGTCGACTTCAGCGGCGCGGTGCACTGCTTCGCCGAGCCCGCCGCAGGCAACGACCCGGCCAGCAACTGCCGCTACGACGAACGCGCGTCGCGGCGCGCCTACCGGATGATGGGCGACTTCTTCGCCGAGGCGTTCGCGCGCGAGTGAGCGCGGGCGTTCAGTGCCCGCGTTCGACCGCGTAGCGGGCCAGGCCGCGGAGGGCGGTCAGGGCTTCGCATTCGGGCAGGCCGTCGAGCGCCTGCTCGGCGGCGGCGGCGTATTCGTGGGCGCGTTGGCGGCTGTAGTCCAACCCGCCGGTGGCGCGGATGGCGGCCAACACTTCCGGCATGGCCCCGGCGTCGCCGTGCTGCACGATCTGCCGCAGGCGCCCGGCGGTGCGTTCGTCGGAATAGCGGATGGCGTGGATCAGCGGCAGCGTCGCCTTGCCTTCGGCCAGGTCGTCGCCGAGGTTCTTGCCCAGCGCTTCCGCGTCCGCGGTGTAGTCCAGCACGTCGTCGGCGATCTGGAAGGCGTAGCCCAGCGCCATGCCGTAGTCGTACAGGCGGCGCTGCGTCTCCGCGCCGGCGCCGGAGGCCATCGCCCCCAGCCGCGTGCCGGCGGCGAACAGCACCGCGGTCTTGCGCTCGATCACCCGCAGGTAGGCGGCCTCGTCGGTGTCCGGGTTGTGGACGTGCAGCAGTTGCAGCACCTCGCCCTCGGCGATGCGGTTGGTGGTGTCGGCCAGCAGCCGCATCACGTCCATGCGGTCCAGTTCCACCATCAACTGGAAGCTGCGCGAATACAGGAAGTCGCCAACCAGCACGCTGGGCGCGTTGCCCCACAGCGCATTGGCGGTGCTGCGGCCGCGGCGCAGGTCGGATTCGTCCACCACGTCGTCGTGCAGCAGGGTGGAGGTGTGGATGAACTCCACGATCGCCGCCAGTTGATGGTGGCCGGGCCCGGTCGGCCCGCAGGCCTGCCCGGCCAGCACCACCAGCATCGGCCGCAGGCGCTTGCCGCCGGCCGAGACGATGTGGTCGGCGATCTGGTTGATCAGCACCACGTCCGACGCCAGCCGGGCGCGGATCAGGGCATCCACGGCGGCCATGTCGGCCCGGGCGAGCGACTGGATGCCGGCCAGGGCCAGCGCGGGGCGAGGGGATTCGACGACGGACATGGGAACCGGGGGCGGGAAGTCACTGAATTATAGGGGCTTCGCCGGGGCGATTTCCTACGCGCGGAAGGGGCCGGGACCGATGGCGGGGGTTCGGCGGGTATACTCCACTGGTCTTTGCCCGCGCTCGGCGGGCATCCCTGAACGGATATCGATATGGCCCGCGGCATCAACAAAGTCATCCTGGTCGGCAACCTCGGCAACGACCCCGAAACCCGCTACACCCAGGGCGGCATGGCGATCACCCGGATCAGTCTGGCGACCACCAGCGTGCGCAAGGACAAGGACGGCAACAACCAGGAGCGCACCGAATGGCACCGGGTGGTGTTCTTCGGCAAGTTGGGCGAGATCGCCGGCGAATACCTGCGCAAGGGCAGCCAGGTATACGTGGAAGGCTCGATCCGCTACGACAAGTACACCGGCCAGGACGGGCAGGAGAAATACTCCACCGACATCATCGCCGACGAGATGCAGATGCTCGGCGGCCGCGGCGAAGGCGGCGGCATGGGCGGCGGCGATCGTCCCGCCCGCGCCCCGCGCCAGGACTACGGCGCGCAGGGACAGGGAGGCGGCCAGCGCCGCCCGGCCGCTCCCCCGGCGTCGCAGCCGGCGCCGATGGATGACTTTGCGGACGACGACATTCCGTTCTGACGCACTCATGGACAATAGAAAAATAAAGAACAACTAAGGAGTAATACCGTGCCGACTTGGCTGGTGACCGGCGGCGCCGGTTTCATTGGAGGGAATTTCGTCCTGCGCGCCGTGGCGCAGGGCGTGAAGGTGGTCAACCTGGATGCGTTGACCTATGCGGGCAATCTGGACACGCTGGCTTCGGTCCAGGACAGCCCGCTGCACGTCTTCGTGCAGGGCGACATCGGCGACCGTGAGCTCGTCGCCCGCCTGCTGGCCGAGCACCGGCCCGACGCAGTGGTGAATTTCGCGGCGGAAAGCCACGTGGACCGTTCCATCGACGGACCGGCCGCCTTCGTCCAGACCAACGTCGTCGGCACGCTGGGCCTGCTGGAATCGGTGCGCGACCATTGGAAGTCGCTCGACGCGCGTGCGCGCGAGGCGTTCCGGTTCCTGCACGTGTCCACCGACGAGGTCTACGGCTCGCTGGGCGACACCGGCAAGTTCACCGAAACCACGCCCTACGCGCCCAATTCTCCGTACTCGGCCTCCAAGGCGGCGTCCGATCATCTGGTACGCGCGTTCCACCACACCTACGGCCTGCCGGTGCTGACCACCAACTGTTCCAACAATTACGGTCCGTACCATTTCCCCGAGAAATTGATCCCGCTGGTCATAGCGCGTGCGTTGGCCGGCGAGGCGCTGCCGGTCTACGGCGACGGCAGCAACGTGCGCGACTGGCTGTTCGTCGGCGACCACTGCAACGCCATCCGCACGGTGCTGGAGAAGGGGCGCGTGGGCGAGACCTACAACGTCGGCGGCAATGCCGAGAAGCGCAACATCGAGGTGGTGCACACGATCTGCGCGCTGCTTGACCAGCGCCGCCCGCGCGCCGACGGCCAGCCGCGCAGCAGCCAGATCGCCTTCGTCGCGGACCGGCCGGGCCACGACCGCCGCTACGCGATCGACGCTTCCAAGCTGCGCGACGAGCTGGGCTGGGAGCCGGAGTACACCTTCGAGCGCGGCATCGCCGAGACGGTGGATTGGTACCTGGACAACCAGGCCTGGGTGAAGCGCGTGCTGGACGGCAGCTACCGCCTCGAACGCATCGGCACGGGCGCCTGAGGGAGGCCGGAATGACCACGCGCAAGGGCATCATCCTGGCAGGCGGCTCGGGCACGCGCCTGTATCCGATCACCCAGGCCATCAGCAAGCAACTGCTGCCGGTCTACGACAAGCCGATGATCTACTACCCGCTCAGCGTGCTGATGCTGGCGCGCATCCGCGAGGTGCTGATCATCAACACGCCGCACGAGCAGGCGCTGTTCAGGGCGCTGCTGGGCGACGGCTCGCAATGGGGCATGCGCATCGAGTACGCCGTGCAGCCCAGCCCGGACGGGCTGGCGCAGGCGTACCTGATCGGCCGCGACTTCGTCGATGGCCAGCCCAGTTGCCTGGTGCTGGGCGACAACATCTTCTACGGCCACGGCTTCACCGACATGCTCAGGCGCGCCGACGCGCGGACCGAGGGCGCGACGGTGTTCGGCTACTGGGTCAACGATCCGGAGCGCTACGGCGTCGCCGAATTCGACGGCGCCGGCCGCGTCGTCGGCATCGAGGAGAAGCCGAAGAAGCCGCGCTCGAACTACGCCGTGACCGGGCTGTACTTCTACGACGGCCAGGCGAGCGAATACGCCGCCTCGTTGAAGCCCTCGGCGCGCGGCGAATTGGAGATCACCGATCTCAACCGCCGCTACCTGGAGGCCGGGAACCTGCACCTGGAGCCGCTGGGGCGTGGGCACGCCTGGCTGGACACCGGGACCCACCAGTCGCTGCTGGAGGCGTCCAACTTCATCGAGACCATCGAGGCCAGGCAGGGCCTGCGCGTCTGCTGCCCGGAGGAGATCGCCTTCGGCAACGGCTGGATCGATGCCGACAGGCTCGCCGAACTCGCGGCGCCGCTGGCCAAGAACGGCTACGGCCAGTACCTGCTCACGCTGGCCGAACGCGGGATCGTGCGATGAAGGTGATCGACACCCGCCTGCCGGGATGCAAGGTCGTCGAGCCCGCGGTGTTCGGCGACGACCGCGGCTTCTTCTTCGAGACCTGGAACGCCGAGCGCTACGGGCAGCACGGGCTGCCAACCAAGTTCGTGCAGAGCAACGTCTCCTCGTCCGCCCGCGGCGTGCTGCGCGGCCTGCACTACCAGTGGCCGAATCCGCAGGGCAAGCTGGTCAGCGTGCTGGAAGGCGAGGTGTACGACGTGGCCGTGGACATCCGCCACGGCTCGCCGACCTTCGGCCAGTGGGCGGCGGTGATCCTCAGCGCCGAGAACAAGCGCCAGTTCTGGATTCCCGAAGGCTTCGCCCACGGCTTCGCGGTCGTGTCCGAGCGCGCGGTGTTCAGCTACCTGTGCACCGCGGCCTACGACAAGGCCGCCGACGCGGGCGTCCGCTGGAACGACCCCGCCATCGGCATCGACTGGCCGGTCGGCGAGCCGCTGCTGTCGCCGAAGGACGAGGCCGCGCCGCTGCTGGCGGAGATCGCGCAGGACCGCCTGCCGGCCTTCGACGCATGAAGATCCTGCTGCTGGGAGCGAACGGGCAGGTCGGGCACGAACTGCGCGGCAGCCTGGCGCCGCTGGGCATGGTGGTGGCGACTACGCGCTCGGGTTCCCTGCCCGAAGGCGGTGCCTGCGAAACCGCGGACTTCGACCGGCCCGACACCTTGGCCGGACTGGTCGATCGCCATGCGCCCGACGTGGTGGTCAACGCCGCCGCCTATACCGCGGTGGACAAGGCCGAGGACGATGCGGAAGCCGCTTTCCGCGCCAACGCGGCGTCGCCCGGCGCGCTGGCCGCGGCCTGCGCCGCGCGCGGGATTCCGCTGGTCCACTATTCCACCGACTACGTGTTCGACGGACAGGGCGAGGCGCCCTACCGCGAAGACGATCCGACCGCGCCCCTGGGCGTCTACGGCGCCAGCAAGCTGGCCGGCGAGGACGCCATCCGCGCCGCCGGCGGCCGGCATCTGATCCTGCGCACCGCCTGGGTCTACGGCGCGCGCGGGCACAATTTCCTGCGCACCATGCTGCGCCTCGGCGGCGAACGCGAGGAACTGCGCGTGGTCGCCGACCAGGCGGGCACGCCGACGCCGGCTTATCTCATCGCCGACGTCACCGCCGCGCTGCTCGTCAGGGCCGACGTGCCGCAGGGCGTGTTCCACCTGACCGCCTCCGGCGGGACGAACTGGCATGGCTTCGCCGAAGCCATCATGGCAGGCGCGGTCGAACGCGGCCTGTTGCCGAAGGCCCCCCGCCTCACCGCCATCGCCACCGCGGACTTCCCCACCCGCGCACGCCGGCCGGCGTTTTCGCGTCTGGACACCGGCAAGCTGGAACGTCTGCTGGCGCGTCCGCTGCCGGACTGGCGGGTCGGCCTCGGCGACGTGCTGGACCGGATCGGCCAGGAACGTTCCGGCGAAGGCTGACGGCCCTGCACGGCCCTGCGCGACGAAAGGCACGGCGGTATCCAGGCGATTGCATGCCGCCGGAAGGGCCGCTATCGTCTCCGCCGGTATCAGGGGAAGGGACAGGGGAAGCGGAATGCGCAAGGGAATGGGGTTCCTGCTGGCGCTTGGGCTGGCGTTTTCGTGCATGGACGCGTCGGCGCAGGCCGACGTGGATGCCCATGTGCGCAAGGACAAGTTCGGCGACATCAAGCTGTCGCCGAAAGGCGACTTCTATGCCGCCACGGTCGCGTTCGAGGACAGCACCGCGCTGGTGGTGATGAGCCGCGCGGGGCACAAGGTCACCGGCTCGTTCTCGCTGGGCAAGAACAACCACGTGGAAGACTTCTGGTGGGTCAACCCGGAGCGGCTGGTCCTGTCCGTCTCGCAGAAATTCGGCCTGCTGGACGAGCCGCAGTTGACCGGCGAACTCTACGGCATGAACGCCGACGGCTCCAGGAAGGAGAATCTGGTCGGCTACCGCGTGGAGAGCCGGGGTCCGGGAACCAACATCCAGCCGAAGAAAGTGGAGGCGGTGGCGGGATTCCTGGTCGACACGCTGCCCAACGACGACAAGAACGTCGTCATCATGGTCCAGCCGTTCGGCGAACTGCCCTACACGCGCGCAGAGAAGCTGGACGTCTACACCGGTCGCCGCACGCTGCTCGCGCGCTCGCCCGTGCCCGCGGCGGATTTCGTCACCGACAACAGCGGCACCGTGCGCTTCGCCTACGGCAAGAAGGCCGACAATGCGAGCAAGCTCTATTACCGCGCGGGCCCCAACGCGGAATGGCAGTTGGTGAACGACGAAGGGGTCACGGGCCGCTTCCAGCAGCCGATCGGATTTTCCGAAGACAACAAGACCGCCTATCTCATTTCCGACAATCCGCAGGGAGCGGATTCGGTCCTGGCCATGGACGTCGCGACCGGGCAGAAGCGCGTGGTGCTGCAGGACGAAGCCGTCGATCCGATGAAGGTCATCTATCGCGACAGCATCGTCCACCTCGGCGCCCTGCTGACGCCCCCGGGCAACGTCCCGGTCGGGGTCGTGCTGATGGACGGCAAGCCGCGCACCGTCTTCTTCGACGATGCCGAGCCCATGGCCCGCCTGTACCGCTCGCTCGAAGCCGCGTTCAAGGACCACTACGTCAACATCGACAGCGTCACGGCCGACGGCGGCATCGCGCTGGTGGAGATCGGCAGCGACCGCAATCCCGGCGACTTCTACCTGTTCGACATCAACGGGAAGAAGGCGGACTACCTGTTGAGCAGGAGCGACTGGATCGATCCCGCCAAGCAGGCCGAGATGAGGCCGGTCTCGTTCGCCTCCCGCGATGGCCTCAAGGTGCACGGCTACGTCACCCTGCCGCCGGGCAAGGGCGAGAATCGCCTGCCCATGGTGGTCATGCCGCACGGCGGTCCCTTCGGCGTCCAGGACATCTGGAAGTTCAACAAGGACGCGCAGTTGCTGGCGGCGGCGGGATACGCGGTGCTGCAAGTCAACTTCCGGGGCTCCGGCGGTTACGGTGGCGCCTTCCACCAGGCGGGCGCCAGGCAGTGGGGCCTGAAGATGCAGGACGACCTGACGGACGCCACCCGCTGGGCGATCCAGAGCGGCCTGGCCGATCCTTCGCGCATCTGCCTCTACGGCGCCAGCTACGGCGCGTATGCCTCGCTGATGGGGGTCGCGAAGGAGCCGGCGCTCTACCGCTGCGCCGCCGGCTACGTGGGCGTCTACGACCTGCCGATGATGCACACCCGGGGCGATACCCAGCAGGCGAAATGGGGCAGGAACTACATCAAGGACTGGATCGGCGAACCGGCCAGCCTGGCGGCCGTGTCCCCGACCCAATTGGCCGACCGCATCAAGGCGCCGGTGTTCCTCGCCGCCGGCGGCGAGGACGAGCGGGCGCCGATCCAGCACACCGAGCTGATGGAGCGCCGCCTGAAGGCTGCGGGCGTGCCGGTCGAGAGCCTCTACTTCCGGACCGAAGGCCACGGCTTTTACAAGCCGGAGCACCAGAAGGAGTTCTACTCCCGCCTGCTGGCGTTCCTGGGACGCCACCTGGGGGAAACGGCGGGCAAGTGAGCCGCACGGGGTGCCTTCGCGCCCCCTTGCGGATGGCCGTCAGGCGCGCGGCGGCGCCATCATCTTCTTCAGCCACGGCGCAAACGCCAGCGCCGCCACCGCGCAGCCCAGGCCGATCCAGGTCATCAGCCAGAACAGGTCGGCGTAGCGACCGGCGGCGTCCGCGATGTCCAGGGCCTGGCCGTCGGGCACGTCGATGGCGGCCAGCTTGCCGAACTGGGCGGCGAGGGTTTCGGAGAATGCCGTGGCCAGCAGCCAGGTGCCCATCATCAGGCCGGCCACGCGCGGCACCGACAGTTCGGTCACCGCGGACAGGCTGACCGGGGCCAGGCACATCTCGCCGATCTCCAGCAGCAGGTAGGCCAACACCAGCCACCACACGCTGGCCATCGCACCGGTCTGGCCGACCTGCTGCGCGGCCAGCGCCAGGGGCACGAACGACAGCGCGCCGAACAGCAGCCCCAGTGCGGACTTCAGTGGCTTGGATGGATCGCGGCCGCGCCGGTCCAGCGAGGCCCACAGCCAAGCGAACAGTGGCGCCAGCAGCACCAGGAACAGGGCGCCCAGGTAGGTCAGCGAGCCGGCGGTCTGCGGCAGCACCACGCAATCGCGCAGCACCATCGCCAGCATGAAGGCCATCGCGCCGAGGAACAGCCGCCGCGGCCCGGGCGATGCCGGTTCGCGCTGCGACCACGACGAGGCCACGACGAAGGACAGCGGCACCAGCAGCAGCGCCCAGGTCGACCACGGCGCCTGCGCCAGCAGGATGCGCAGGTTGTCCGGCAGGTTGTCCGACCACGCCGCGGCCGGCGGCGGCCGCACCAGCGACGGGAACAGGTCCTTGGTCAGCAGGCGGTCGGTGAAGGTCACCCACGAGCCGTAGGTCTGCTCGTACAGGGTGAAGAACACCAGGCACATGAAGATCAGCGCCATCAGCGCCAGCATCCGCCGCCGCTGCGGCGGCGTGCACTGGGTGGCGACGAACCAGCCGAACCACAGCAGCACCGCGCACAGCACCAGCAGCATCAACGCCAGCGCCAGCGTGAACTCGCCGCCCAGGGCGAAGGCGCCGTTGGCCGCGGCCCACATCAGCCAGGCGACCGGAAGCACGCCGAGCAGCGCGCCCAGGTAGATGAGCCATTCGCGCGGCACGCCCGCCAGGCGCGCGCGCAGGACGTCCGGCGCCGCCGGCTCGGCATGGCCTTGCAGGTGCTTCTGTCCCCACAGGAACATCGCCAGCCCCAGCACCATGCCGATGCCCGCGGCGCCGAAGCCGTACTTCCAGCCCAGGGTTTCACCCAGGTAGCCGCAGACCAGCGAGGCCAGCAGCGCGCCCAGGTTGATGCCGGCGTAGAACAGGCTGAAGCCGCCGTCGCGGCGCGTGTCGCCGGGCGGATACAGGCGTCCGACGATGGTGGTGATGTTCGGTTTCAGGAAGCCCACGCCCACGACGATCAGCGCCAGCGACAGGTACATGGTGCGCAGCGCGGATTCGTCGCGTGTCACCGTGCCGTGGTCGACGACCGCCGCGGTGCCTTCCAGCGCCATGCCGGCGTGCCCGACCACCAGCAGCAGGCCGCCGAACACCACCGCCTTGCGCATGCCCAGCCAGCGGTCGGCCAGCACGCCACCGATCACCGGGATGCAGTACACCAGCCCGCCGTAGGTGCCGATCAGGTCGTAGCCGGCGCCGTCGGCGAACAGGTGGTACTTGGTCAGGTAGAGCAGCAGCAGCGCCTTCATCCCGTAGAAGGAGAAACGCTCCCACATCTCGGTGAAAAAACAGACGTAGACGCCCTTGGGATGGCCGAGGAAGTCGTCGCGGCCGGCGGCCGCAAGGGCAGGGTGGGACAAGGGCCGCTCCGGCGACGGAAGTGCCGCCGAGTATAGGCGCCGCGGCTGGACTTGCCGGCCTGCGGACGCTAGCGTGTCCGCTTTCCGCCGTCCGGTAACGCGCAATGACTCCGCAAGGGACTCCGCAGCTCACCTTCCGCGCCGTCGTGCTGGCCATCGTGCTGGCCGTCATATTGTCGGCCGCCAACGCCTACCTGGGTCTGTTCGCCGGCCTGACCGTGGCCACCGCCATCCCGGCGGCGGTGGTCTCCATGGGCGTGCTGCGGTTGCTGGGCGGCGGCACCATCCTGGAGAACAACATCGTGCAGACCGGCGCCTCGGCCGGTTCGTCGATCGCGGCCGGCGTCATCTTCACCATCCCCGCGCTGGTGCTGATGGGCTACTGGCCGGACTTCAAGTACTGGTGGGTGCTGGGCATTGCCGGCCTGGGCGGCCTGCTGGGCGTGCTGTTCTCGGTGCCGCTGCGCCGCTCGATGATCGTCGAGGACCCGCTGCCTTTCCCCGAAGGCAAGGCCGCGGCCGAAGTGCTCAAGGCCGGCGAGAATCCGGGCCCGGGCCTGAAGATCCTCGGCATCTCGGCTGGCATCGGCGCGCTGGTCAAGCTGGCCGCCGCCAACGGCCTGCGCGCGATCCCGGACAGTTGGGCGGTGGCCGGCTATTTCGCCAACAACAAGGTCATCGGCTACCTCGGCACCGGCCTGTCGCCGGCGCTGCTGGGTGTGGGTTACATCGTCGGCCTGAACGTGGGCATCGTGGTGCTGTCCGGCGCCGTCCTGTCCTGGCACATCGCCATCCCGATCTACCACGCCTTCTTCCTCGGCAGCGACGCGCAGCTCGCCGCCGGCATCGCCGGCGCACCGGCGGCGGACGCGGCCTTCGCGATCTGGTCGGCCAAGATCCGCTTCCTCGGCGTGGGCGCGATGCTGGTCGGCGGCGTGTGGACGCTGTTCTCGCTGCGCAATTCGCTGTTCGCCGGCATCAAGAGCGGTTTCGCCGCCGCGCGCAAGGGCGCCGCGCAGGGCGTGAGCGAGACCGACCGCGACCTGCCGATGAAGTGGATGCTGGTGGCGCTGGTGCTGTTCGTGCTGCCGCTGCTGGCGCTGTACCAGGCCATCGTCGGCCAGTGGCACGTCAGCGTGCCGATGACCATCATCATGATCGTGGCCGGTTTCCTGTTCGTGTCGGTGTCCGGCTACCTGGCCGGCCTGGTCGGCTCGTCGAACAACCCGGTGTCGGGCATCACCATCGCCACCATCCTGTTCGCCTCGGTGGTGCTGTTGCTGCTGCTCGGCGCCGACGGCCAGGCGCAGGTCGGCGGCGCGCCGCTGGGCGCGGTGGCGGCCATCATGATCGGCGCGGTGGTGTGCTGCGCGGCGGCGGTGGGCGGCGACAACCTGCAGGACCTGAAGACCGGCTACCTGGTCGGCGCCACGCCGTGGAAGCAGCAGTTGATGCTGGGCATCGGCGCGTTCTCCTGCGCGCTGATCATGGCGCCGGTGCTGAACCTGTTGCAGGAAGCCTACGGCATAGGCTCCAAGACGCTGCCGGCGCCGCAGGCCAACCTGATGGCCTCGGTGGCCAAGGGCCTGTTCGGCGGCGACCTGCCGTGGACGATGATTGCCATCGGCGGCGTGGTGGGCGCGCTCGTCATCGCCCTCGACAGTTGGCTGAAGGCGCGCGGCTCGCGCTTCCGCGTGCCGGTGCTGGCCGCGGCCATCGGCATCTACCTGCCGCTGGAGCTGATGGTGCCAATCTTCCTCGGCGGCCTGCTGGCGCATCTGGTCGAGCGCTTCCACAAGGTCCGCGCCGACGACGAGGCCGGGCTGGACCGCGTGCATCGCCCGGGCGTGCTGTTCTCGGCCGGCCTGATCACCGGCGAGGCGCTGATGGGCATCGCCATCGCCCTGCCCATCGTGATCACCCAGGATCCGGAAGTGCTGGCGCTGCCGTTCGGCTTCGGCGCGGCGGCGCAGTGGGTCGGCCTGGCGGTGCTGGCCCTGGTCGGCTGGCGGCTGTACCGCGTGGGCAAGCGCGGCGAACAGGCCGCCTGACCGCGGCGCGGGCAGGCCGCGGGCATGACCTGCGGCCTTTGCGCCGCGGCGCGCTTAGCGCCTACCATCGGGGTTTTCCTGTTGCCGGAGCCCCCGGATGAAGCCTAAATCCGCCCTGCTGCCCCTCTGTCTGCTGGCCGCGCTGCCGGTGCTGGCCTTCGCGCGCGGTCTGGACGTGCGCGACCTGCAGAAACTCGACCGCGTGTCCTCGCCGGTGCTGTCGCCGGACGGCGGCACGGTCGTGTTCGCCAAGCGCGTGGTCGATGCCGACATCGCCAAGGCCAGCACGGGCCTGTGGACACGCAACCTGCTGACGCGCGACATGGCGCCGCCGAAGCGGTTGACCCCGGAAGGCTGGAACGTCAATTCGCCCGCGTTCTCGCCGGACGGCAAGACGGTGTACTTCCTCAGCGCCAAGTCCGGCACCCAGCAGCTCTACGCGCTGCCGCTGGCCGGCGGCGCGCCGCGCCAGCTCACCGGCTTCGCCCTGGACGTGGGCAGCTACAAGCTGTCGCCGGACGGCGGCCGCGTGCTGTTCAGCGCCGATACCTTCGCCGAGTGCAAGGCCGACTTCGCCTGCACGAAGAAGAAGCTGGACGACACCGCGGCGAAGAAGAGCACCGGCGTGGTCTACGACGGCCTGTTCGTGCGCCACTGGGACACCTGGGCCGACGGCCGCCGCAGCCGTCTGTTCGTCGCCGCGCTGCCGGGCGGCAAGGACAAGCCGGTCGCCACGGCGACTTCGCTGACCGACGGCTTGGATGGCGATGCGCCGTCCAAGCCGTTCGGCGGTGCCGACGAATACACCTGGTCGCCCGACGGCGCGTCGGTAGTCGCCGCGATCCGCGTGGCCGGCAAGGGCGAAGCGTGGTCGACCAACTTCGACCTGTACAAGATCGCTGCCGATGGCAGCAGCGCGCCGGTCAACCTGACCGCGGCCAACCCCGCCTGGGACACCGGGCCGGTGTTCAGTGCAGACGGCAAGACCCTGTTCTACCGCGCGATGAAGCGCCCCGGCTTCGAGGCCGACCGCTTCGGCCTGATGGCGATGGACCTGGACACCGGGAAAGTCCGTGAGATCGCGCCGAACTGGGATCGCAGCGCCGACAGCATCGTGCTCTCGGATGATGGCGAAAGGATCTACACCACCGCTCAGGACATGGGCGAGCATCCGTTGTTCTCGGTGGACATCCAGAGCGGCCAGGCGCGCAAGGTCGTCGGAGACGGCAGCGTTTCGGCATTCGATATGGTCGGCAGGACGCTGGTGCTGTCGCGTAGCACCTTGAAATCCGGCGACGTGATCTATGCCACCAGCGATGACGTCGGCGCCACGTTGCGCGCGATCACGCCCAGCGCCGGCGAGGTGCTGAAGGACGTCGCATTCGGCGACTTCGAGCAGTTCGACTTCAAGGGCTGGAACAACGAGGCCGTGCACGCCTACGTGGTCAAGCCGCACGACTACGTGGAAGGACGGAAGTATCCGGTCGCCTTCCTGATCCACGGCGGCCCGCAGGGCAGCTTCGGCAACGGCTGGAGCTACCGCTGGAACCCGCAGACCTACGCCGGCCAGGGCTATGCGGTGGTGATGGTCGACTTCCACGGCTCCACCGGCTACGGCCAGGCGTTCACCGACGCCATCAGCGGCGACTGGGGCGGCAAGCCGCTGGAGGACTTGCGGAAGGGCTGGGCCGCGGCGCAGCGGAAGTACGCCTTCCTCGACGGCGACAAGGCCTGCGCGCTGGGCGCCAGCTACGGCGGCTACATGATCAACTGGATCGCCGGCAACTGGAACGAGCCGTGGAAGTGCCTGGTCAACCACGACGGCGTGTTCGACACGCGCTCGATGGGCTACGTGACCGAGGAACTGTGGTTCACCGAGTGGGAGAACGGCGGCACGCCGTTCGACAAGCCGCAGAACTACGAGAAGTTCAACCCGGTCAACCACGTCGCCAAGTGGCGCGTGCCGATGCTGGTGGTGCAGGGCGAGAAGGACTACCGCGTGCCGGTGGACCAGGGCCTGTCCGCGTTCACCGCATTGCAGCGCAAGGGCATCGAATCGAAGCTGCTGTACTTCCCCGACGAGAACCACTGGGTGCTCAAGCCGCAGAACAGCATCCTGTGGCATGACACCGTCAACGCCTGGCTGAAGCAGCACATCGGCCGCTGACCGCCATGCGGCGGCCGGTGCCCGATGGCGCCGGCCGCCGCGTTTTCCGCAGTCCCCAGGGGAGCCCTCGCCGATGGCGATCGAAGCCGCCGCACCGTCCACCGCGCTGATCCAGAACGACATCGTCCTGTTCGGCCTGATCGCCGCCACGCTGGGCGTGGTGTTCTGGACCTCCTCGCGCGAGACGGGGCTCTGGAAGAAGTTCTACACCTACGTGCCGGCGCTGCTGCTGTGCTACTTCATCCCCGGCATCTACAACAGCGTCGACCTGATCGACGGCGCCGCCAGCAAGCTCTACAACCCGGTCGCCAGCCGCGTGCTGCTGCCGGCGGCGCTGGTACTGCTGACCCTGACCATCGACCTGAAGGGCGTGCTGAAGCTGGGCCCGAAGTTGCTGGCGATGTACGCCGGCGCCTCCATCAGCGTGATGCTGGGCGCGTTCGTGGCGTTCGGGGTGATGGACGCCGTGCATCCGGAAACCGTCGCCGGCGACACCTGGGGCGGCATGGCCGCGCTGGCCGGTAGCTGGATCGGCGGCGGCGCCAACATGCTGGCGATGAAGGAGGTGTTCAAGGTCGACGAGACCACGTTCGCCCAGTTCGTCGTGGTCGACGTCAGCGTGGGCTACGTGTGGATGGCGGTGCTGATCTTCCTGGCCAACCGTGCGCAGGCCATCGACGCCCGCACCGGCGCGGACACGCGCGCCATCGAGGAGCTAAAGGAACGGCTGGCGAGCTACCAGAAGCAGCACGAGCGCGTCACGTCGCTGACCGACCTGATGGTGATCCTGGGCATCGCTTTCGGCGCCGTGGGCCTGGCGCACGCCATCGCCGTGCCGGCCGCATCGTGGTTCGCCGGCATGGCCTGGGCCTCGCAGATGAGCCTGCACGAGCCGTTCGTGTGGGTGGTGGTGCTGTCCACCTTCATCGGCTTGGGCCTGAGCCTGACCCGCGCGCGCACGCTGGACGGCGCCGGCGCGTCGAAGATCGGCGCGCTGTTCCTCTACATCCTGATCGCCTGCATCGGCATGCAGATGGACATCGGCAAGCTGGCCGACAAGCCGTGGCTGCTGGTGCTGGGCCTGATCTGGATCCTGGTGCACATCGTGCTGCTGGCGCTGCTGGGCAAGCTGCTGCGCGTGCCGTTCTTCTATTTCGCAATGGGCTCGCAGAGCAACATCGGCGGCCCCGCGTCGGCGCCGGTGGTGGCGACGGTGTTCCACCCCTCGCTGGCGCCGGTCGGCGCACTGCTCGGCGCGCTGGGCTACGCCACCGGCACCGTAGCCGCCTACGTGGTCGGCATCGTGCTGCGTGCGATGGCCGGGCAGGGTTGACGAAGGCCATCCTGCTGCAGGGCTGTGCAGGAGCGACGTAAGTCGCGAACCGCAGAAACAAGCCGTCCCTTGTACCCGTCGGAGCAAGCGGATGACAGAGGGAACGGGAGGCGCAGTGCCGTGGGAGAAGATGCGGATGGCGTGCGGTCGCGACTTACGTCGCTCCTGCAGGGATGGGCGATAGAAAAAGGGCGAAGCCGGTAGCTTCGCCCTTCCGCTTTTCCTCCTGCCGGCGTCTCAGCAGCAGCGGAACCCGCTCCTGCCGCCGAAGCGCGCCTCCTGCCGCTCGCGGAAGAAGGTGGGGTAGTCCATCGGTTCGCGGTCCGGGTGCTTTTCCAGGATGTGGCGGACGTAGTTGTCGTAGTCCGGGATGCCGCAGCACAGCCGGGCGGTCTGCACCAGTCTCCGCCACACACGCTTGTGTGCGGCGAAGTGCGAGAGCGGGACGAGGGCGGTGCCCATGGCCTACAGGCTCGCCTGCGCGGCCTGCTGCTCCGCGGTGAGGGCGACGTAGGGCGCCTCGCGGTCGGTGCGCTGCGGATTGCGGCGGGCGACCAAGATGGTGCGGATCGAGAACACCAGGATGCTCAGCACCACGAACAGGAACAGCACCGTCAGCCCGGTGTTGACGTACGCGTTGGTGACGATCTGCTGCATCTGCTCCGGGCTCTTGGCCGGCGCCAGCAACTCGCCGTTGGCCAGGCCGGTCCGGTACTTGGCGGCCTGCGCCAGGAAGCCCTGCACCGGGTTCTTGTCGAAGATCTTGATCAGGCCCGCGTAGCTGGTGCAGATCAGCAGCCACACCGCCGGCACCGCCGTCACCCAGGCGTAGCGGTCACGCTTGAGCTTGAACAGCACCACCGTGCCCAGCATCAGCGCGATGCCCGCCAGCATCTGGTTGGAGATGCCGAACAGCGGCCACAGCGTCTGGATGCCGCCGAACGGATCGACCACGCCGGTGTACAGCAGGTAGCCCCACAACGCCACGCAGCCGCCAGTGGCGATGATGTTCGCGGTCCAGGATTCGGTCCGGCGCAGGGCCGGGATGAAGTTGCCCAGCAGGTCCTGCAGCATGAAGCGGCCGGCACGGGTGCCCGCGTCCACCGCGGTCAGGATGAACAGCGCCTCGAACAGGATGGCGAAGTGGTACCAGAACGCCATGCTGTTCGCGGTGGGCAGCACCTGGTGCAGGATCTGCGCGATGCCCACCGCCAGCGTCGGCGCGCCGCCGGCGCGGGAGAGGATGGTGTGCTCGCCGATGTCCTTGGCGGTGGCCTCCAGCACGTCGGGGCTGATGTGGAAGCCCCATTCGCTGACCTTGGCGGCCACGGCCACCGCGTCGGTGCCGATCACCGCGGCGGGGCTGTTCATCGCGTAGTAGATGCCCGGCTCCAGGATGGCCGCGGCCACCAGTGCCATCACCGCCACGAACGACTCCATCAGCATGCCGCCGTAGCCGATGTAGGGCATGTGCGACTCGTTGGCCAGCAGCTTGGGCGTGGTGCCCGAGGAGATCAGCGCGTGGAAGCCCGACACCGCGCCGCAGGCGATGGTGATGAACAGGAACGGGAAGATGCCGCCCTTCCACACCGGGCCGTCGCCGCTGCTGGCGAACTGGGTCAGCGCCGGCATCTTCAGGTCCGGCATCACGATCAGGATGCCGATCGCCAGGCCGACGATGGTGCCGATCTTGAGGAAGGTGGACAGATAGTCGCGCGGCGCCAGCAGCAGCCACACCGGCAGCACCGAGGCCACGAAGCCGTAGCCGATCAGCATCCAGGTGATCTGGGTGCCGGTGAAGGTGAAGGCCGGTCCCCAGGTGGGATCCGCGCCGACCTTGCCGCCCAGCCAGATCGCGCCCAGCAGCAGGAACAGGCCGACGACCGAGATCTCGCCGATTTTGCCCGGGCGGATGTAGCGCATGTACACGCCCATGAAGAGGGCGATGGGCATGGTGGCGATGACCGTGAACATGCCCCACGGGCTCTCCGCCAGCGCCTTCACCACCACCATCGCCAGCACCGCCAGGATGATGATCATGATCAGGAAGGCGCCGAACAGCGCGATGGTGCCCGGCACCTGGCCCATCTCCTCGCGCACCAGGTCGCCCAGCGAGCGGCCGTTGCGGCGGCTGGACAGGAACAGCACCATGAAGTCCTGCACCGCGCCGGCGAACACCACGCCGACCACCAGCCACAGCAGCCCCGGCAGGTAGCCCATCTGCGCGGCCAGCACGGGCCCGACCAGCGGGCCGGCGCCGGCGATGGCGGCGAAGTGGTGGCCGAACAGCACCTGCTTGTTGGTCGGCACGTAGTCCAGGCCGTCGTTGTTGACCACCGCGGGCGTGGCGCGCAACGGGTCGAGCTGCATGACGTTGGTGGCGATGAAGCGGGCGTAGAAGCGGTAGGCGACCAGATAGATGGATACCGCGGCCACCACGATCCACAGCGCGTTGATGTGTTCGCCGCGGCGCAGGGCCACCGTGCCCAGTGCGAACGCGCCGAGTATGGCCAGCAGCGCCCAGCCAAGCTTGGAAAACGCCTTCATCGGTCACCTCCCGGGGATGTGCGGGCTAGCGTCCTCCCATGCGGCGGCAGGGTCAATCCGTAACCGGGGATTCGGTCTTCGACTTTGGTCGCAGTGCGCCGGCGTATCCCTTCACAGCCAGCGCACCCGCTTGAACAGCCGGTACAGGCCGAAGCAGGCCAGTGCGACCACGCCGATCAGCAGCGGATAGGCATAGGCGCCTTCCAGTTCCGGCATGTGCTTGAAGTTCATCCCATACCAACTGGTGATCAGGGTGGGGGCGGCCAGCAGCGCGGCCCAGGCGCCCAGCCGCTTGACCGTCTCGCCCTGCGCCAGCGTGACCAGCGACAGGTTGACGCTCAGGGCGGTGGTCAGCATCTCGCGCAGGGTGTCGGTGTATTCGTTGACGCGCACGGCATGGTCCTGCACGTCGCGGAAGTACAGGCGCACTTCCTCCGGGATCAGCGGGCTCTGCAGGCGCGTGAGCTGCGACAGCACGTCCTGCAGCGGCGCCACCGCGAGGCGCATGCGGGTGAGCTCGCGCTTCAGTTCGTACAGCTTGACCACGGTCACGCGCCGGTAGGTCTCGGCGAAGATGTCCTTCTCCAGCGTGTCCAGGGTCTGCTTGAACTGGTCCACGATGGGGCGGTAGTTGTCGACGATGTAGTCCAGCACCGCGTACAGGCCGTAGGACGGCCCCAGCGCGAGCAGCTCCGGCTCGCGCTGCACGCGCTCGCGCACCGGCGCGTAGGACAGCGAGGCGCCGTGGCGCACCGTCACCAGGTAGCGCGTGCCGAGAAAGGCGTGTGTCTCGCCGAAGCGGATGCGGTCGTCCACCACCTGCGCGGTGTGCATCACCACGAACAGCGAGTTGCCGTAGGCTTCCAGCTTGGGGCGCTGGTGCGCGTTCTGCGCGTCCTCGACCGCCAGGTCATGCAGGTGGAATTCCTCCTGCAGCTTTTCCAGGATGGCGTCCGACGGCTCGTACAGGCCCACCCAGATGAAGCTGCCGTCATCCACCGCCAGCACGTCGCTGATCTCGTCCAGGCCGATGTCGCGCCGACTGCCTTCGCGGTCGTAGAGCACGCAGTTGATCACGCACTGGGGCAGGGCAGGCTTGGTCTCGGCGGTAGCGGCATCATTCATGGCGCGCATCGTGCGCCAGACCGCCCGCAGCGGCAACCCCGCTTCCGTGCAGGAGGGGCTTCAGCCCCGACCGCATGGCAGGCGGAAGCCATGAGGACACGGATCAACGCGGATCAACGCGGATGAAAGGAGCAAAGCGATGCTTTATCCGTGTCCATCCGCGCTGATCCGCGTCTTGAGTGCTTCTCCCCAACCGTGCGATCGGGGCTGAAGCCCCTCCTGCATCGTTAGCGGGCCACGAAGCGGATCGCCTGGCCGCCGCCGGGGGCGAGTTTAAGGGTGAGGGTATCGGCGCGGGTCACTTCGCGCGATTCGATGGCGATGTCCTCGCGCGCCGTCTTCCAGTCGGCCTTGTCGCCGTCGCGGTAGATCTGCGCGGTGTAGCGGCGGCCGTCGTCCAGGAAGTCCAGCGGCACGGTCAGCGTGCGCGGGTTCTCGTCGGTCAGCGAGCCGAGGTACCAGTTCTTGCCGCCGCGCTCCTTGCGCGCGATGGTCACGTAGTCGCCCACCTCGCCGTTCAGCACGCGGGTGTCCTCCCAGTCCACCGGCACGTCCTTGATGAACTGGAACGGCGCCGGGTTCTTCTCGTAGTTCTCCAGCAGGTCGGCCGCCATCTGCAGCGGGCTGTAGATCACCACGTACAGCGCGAGCTGCTTGGCCCAGGTGGTGGCGATGCCGTCCGGCGCACGGGTCTTCATGCCGAAGATGCCCGGCGTGTAGTCCATCGGGCCGGCCAGCAGGCGGGTGAACACCAGGTTGGCCTCGTGCTCGGGCGGGTTGCCGGGCTGGCCCCAGGCGCTGAACTCCATGCCGCGCGCGCCTTCGCGGGTGATCCAGTTGGGATAGGTGCGGCGCAGGCCGGTGTCCTTGACCGGCTCGTGCGGGTTGACCGCGATGTGGCGCTTGGCGGCCTCGGCCACCACCTTCAGGTGGTGGCGCGCCATGTCCTGGCCCTCGTGCCAGGCGTAGTGGCGCTTGCCGTCCGCGCCGGCCACCTTGGCCTGGCTGGCGTCGGCCACGTAGCCGGTCTTCACCGCCGGCACGCCGACGCGGCGGTACAGGTCGAAGGCGTCGCCCATCTGTTCTTCGTAGTGCGCGGCGTTGCCCGAGGTCTCGTGGTGGCCGATCAGCACCACGCCCTTGCTGCGCGCGTATTCGCTTAGCGCCGGCAGGTCGAAGTCCGGATACGACTGGGTGAAGCTGAAATCGTCGCCGTTGCCGAACCAGTCCGCGTTCCAGCCCACGTTCCAGCCTTCCACCAGCACGCCGCCGAAGCCGTGCCTGGCCGCGAAGTCGATGTGCTTGCGCACGTTCTCGTTGGTGGCGCCGTGGCGCGGGCCGTAGGACCAGGTCTTCAGGTCCAGGTGCATCTCCCACCACACGCCGACGTATTTCATCGGCTTGACCCACGACACGTCGCCCAGCGCGTTGGGCTCGTTGAGGTTGAGCGTCAGCGCCGACATCGCCAGGCCGGCGGCATCGTCGCTCAGCAGCAGCGTGCGCCACGGCGTGTCGAACGGCGCGGCGCGCACCACCTTGCCTTCGCCGATGCCGGGCGTCAGGTCGGCCTTCAGGCGGCGGTCCTCCACGCGGGTCAGGTTCATGCCGCTGTAGTCGACCAGCGCGGCCTCGTGGATGGACAGGTGGGTGCCGTCGTCGAACCTGAAGGTGATCGGCGTCTGCGCATCGCCCACCTGCTGCACCGGCGTGCGGTGGTACAGGTATTCCTCGCGGTTCCACTCGCCGGCGGGGATCCACCACGCCGTCGCATCGCGCGCCAGCGTGAACTCGGTCAGCTCCTCGCCGATCTTCACCTGCTTCAGCTCCGGCTGGTCGGGAAAGCGGTAGCGGAAGCCCACGCCGTCGTCGAACACGCGGAACACCACGTCGAAGCTGCGGAACGGCCTGACCTTCTCCTTCAGCGTGACCGCCAGTTCGTTGTAGTGGTTGCGGACCAGGCGGCGCTCGCCCCAGGGCTGCTCCCAGGTCTCGTCGAAGCTGCGCGTGCGCGGGTTGCCGAACTCCAGGTGGCGCTCGAACTTGGGCGCGTCGAGCAGCAGGAAGCCCAGGCGCGAGGGCGCGATCACCGGCCGGCCCTTGCGCGTCACCGCGTAGGCGGGACGGCCGTCGTTGTCGGTGGACAGTTCCACCACGATCGAGCCGTCGGGCGAGGCCACGCGCGGCCCGGGTGCGGCATGCGCCGCGGCGGCGGAAAGCAGGACGACGAGCGGAAGGAAGGAGCGGAAGATCATGCGGCCCTCGCAGGGTGGAGAGGCTGCATCGTGCGTGCCCGGGTTCAGCGCGACAAGTTCCGCGGCATGAATACGTATGCGAGCGCGGCGTGGACCGGCAGCAGCAGGGCGATCCACGGCTGGTTGTATTGCAGCGGCAGCGGCAGCCAGTGCAGGAACCACGCGAGCATCGCGCCGCCGGCGACGGCCACCGTCAGCCAGCCGAACCAGGTCGGCGGCGTGCGGCGGCGCAGCACGGCGATTGCGCCGGGCAGCAGCAATGCGCACAGCGGGTTGAACAGCAGCAGGTTGCGGTTGGCCCAGGCCGCCCAATGATCGGTGAAGCCCCACAGGTAGACCATCACGGCACCGGCGGCGACGCACAGCAGCCAGAACGGCACCGCGAACAGCAGCACCGCGCGCGGCCGGCGGCGGCCGGCGAACGCGACCAGCAGCGCCAGCGCGACGCCCGCGCCCAGCCACGGCAGCCAACGGCGCGGTGTTTCCGCCGGCTCCGGCGCGATGCGGTGCGGCAGCAACTGCATTTCCGACTGCACCAGCGGACGGCCGGCGGCGTTCTTCGCTTCGCGCAGGCTGTCGGCCAGGCGCATCGGTACGTAGGCTTCCTCCCAGCGCGACATCGGCCGGTCGGCGGCCGGGCCCAGGCCCACGTCGAAGCCCAGCCACATCCACGGCGCCGGCGAGGCCAGCCGCACCGCTTCGCTGCGCAGCGTGTTGCCGCGCGAACGGCCCGACAACTGCGACTTCAGCGCGCCGCCGAGCGCCGCATCCAGCGCGTCGCGCACCTGGGTGGAACAGTTGGAGGCGAAGTAGTCGTAGCGGTAGCGCGCGTTCTCCGGCTTCGCGTGTTCGGCCAGCGCGTCGGCCAGCGACTGCGCCTGCGCCGGCGCCAGGTCCAGCCATTGCAGCGAGACGCCGCGGCCTTCGTCGCGGTACTGCAGCAGGTCCTGCTCGAACGGCAGCGCGACCAGGTAGTACATCATCCGGCCGCGGGCGAAGTTGGACACGAAGTCCGCCTCGCCGGGATCGAAGAAGCCGAAGTTGTACGAGGTCGCCGCGCCGGTGGCCGGATCGACCACGACGATGGCGTTGTGGCCGAAGCGCTCGAAGAACACTTCGCCGGGCTGCATCGTCGCCACGCCGATCCGCGGCGTCGCCCAGGCGCCCGCGGCCAGCAGCCACAGCAGGCAGGCGCAGGCCAGGCGCACGAGCGCCTCAGGCATCGGCCAGCACTCCGACGTGGAAGGCATGCACGCGGCGCGCGTCGGCGTTGGCCACGCGGAAGGCGAAGCGGCCCAGGGTCAGTTCCTCGCCGGTCTCGGGCAGGTGGCCGATGGCGGCGGTGACCAGGCCGCCGATGGTGTCGTACTCGTCGTCGGGGAAATCGGCGCCGAAGCGCTCGTTGAAGTCGGCGATGGGCGTCAGCGCGTCCACCACGAACTGGCCGTCGGCCTGCGCGGCGATCAGCGCGGCGCCGTCCTCGGCCTCGTCGTGCTCGTCGTCGATCTCGCCGACGATCTGCTCCAGCACGTCCTCGATGGTCACCAGCCCGGCCACGCCGCCGTATTCGTCCACCACGATCGCCATGTGGTTGCGCGAGAGGCGGAACTCCTTGAGCAGCAGGTTGAGCTTCTTCGATTCCGGGATCAGCACCGCCGGGCGCAGCAGTTCGCGCACGCTGCCGGGGCCGTTGTCGGACACCACGCCGCGCAGCAGGTCCTTGGCCAGCAGGATGCCGAGGATCTCGTCCTTGTCGTCGCCGTGCACGGGGAAGCGCGAATGGCCGGATTCCACCACGTCCTTCATCAGGTCCAGGAAGCGGGCCTCCACCGGCAGCGAGACCATCTGCGCGCGCGGCACCATCACGTCGCCCACGGTCAGCTCGGCGACCGCGATGGCGCCTTCCATCATCCGCAGGGTGTCGCCGGCGATCAGGCCGTCGGACTGCGCGTCGCGCAGGATGGCGACCAGGTCGTCGCGGGTGCTGGGGTCGCCGGAGAACGCCGAACTCAGGCGGTCCAGCCAGGAGCGCCGTTTCTCCGCAGGCTTGTCGGTGCTTTCCGGCGCGAGGGTACTGTCGTCTTCTGACATCTCGTGGGAGCGGTCGCCCGCTGCGGGCGTGGGCTCCAGTCTAACCCGGTTGCGGCGGCGATGCAGGCGCCGGGCCCGGTGCGGCGCGGGCGCCGCTCAGGCGTCGGCGGGCGCTTGCGCAGGCGGGGTTTCCGGCGCCTCGTCCTCTTCCGGCAGGTCGAAGCTGTAGCTGCACCCGACCAGGGTCTTGCCAGGATGCGAGGACACGTTGCTGACGTTGAGCACCGCCGATTCGATGACGGTGGCGCCGGTGCGCGCGTCGCGGGTCTCCACGCTGCGCAACTCCTTGCCGAACATCGCCTTGGCCGGCGTGTCGATGGCGGTTTCCAGTTCCAGTTGCCGGGCCAGCGGGCGCGGGTCGGGCAGGTCGAGAATGGCCAGCACGCTGTCGCCGGTGAAGGCGACCCGGTCGCTGTCGTGGCCGAACACCCGGATCGGCTGCGCCAGCCGGTACTCGGTCATGAACATGTTCGACTGGGGCAGCGGCTGCCAGCCCAGCGCCACCGCCTTCAGCGGGTCCTTCAGCGCCGGCGCCAGGGCCAGGTAGGCATGGATGTCGCTGCGGCATTCGATCAGCGCCGGCAGGTCCGGCGTCGCCACGGCGGCGTCGCCGTCCGCGGCGGCGGCCAGGGCGGGGAGCAGCGCCAGCAGGGAGGCGGGCAGCAGGCGTCGCATGGCTCAGTCTTCCGCGTAGGGATCGGCGATGCCGAGTTCGGCCAGGATCTCGCGTTCGAGTTGTTCCATGCACTCGGCGTCCTTGTCGTCCTCGTGGTCCCAACCCAGCAGGTGCAGCGCGCCGTGCACGGTCATGTGCGCGTAGTGCGCGGCCAGCGGCTTCTTCTGCTCCTTCGCCTCGCGCGCCACCACCGGCGCGCAGATCACCAGGTCGCCCAGCAGCGGCATCTTCACGCCCTTGGGCAGCTTGACGCCCTCGGCGATCTCGGCCGGGAAGCTGAGCACGTTGGTGGCGTAGTCCTTGCCGCGGTAGTGGCGGTTGAGCGCGCGGCCTTCCTTCGCATCGACGATGCGGATGGCCAGGTCGGCCTCGCGGATGCGGCCCTCCAGCGCCGCCGCCACCCACTTGCGGAAGCTGACGGCCGACGGGATGCCGGCGCGCGGCAAGGCGTAGGTCACGGAGACGTCGAGACGTGTAGGGCCCTGGGTCATGGCGCGAACGTGGAAACCTCTGTAGGGGGGCTTCAGCCCCGATGCTTTTCCCGGGCGGTGCGGTCGGGGCTGAAGCCCCGACTGCAGGAGGAAAGGCGGGTCACGCCGGCCCGGTCTCGGCATCCTTGCCGTCCCGCACATCGTAAGCCTGCACGATGCGCGCGACCAGCGGGTGGCGCACCACATCGCGGCTGGTGAAGAAGGTGAACGAGATGCCGTCCACGCTGCGCAGCACGTCCAGCGCGTCCTTCAGGCCGGACTTGACGTTGCGCGGCAGGTCGACCTGGGTCAGGTCGCCGGTGACCACGGCGGTGCTGCCGTAGCCGATGCGCGTGAGGAACATCTTCATCTGCTCGATGGTGGTGTTCTGCGCTTCGTCCAGGATGACGAACGCATCGTTGAGCGTGCGCCCGCGCATGTACGCCAGCGGCGCGATCTCGATGACGTTCTTCTCCAGCAGCTTGACCACCTTCTCCACGCCCAGCATCTCGTACAGCGCGTCGTACAGCGGGCGCAGGTAGGGATCGACCTTCTGCGACAGGTCGCCGGGCAGGAAGCCGAGCTTCTCGCCGGCCTCCACCGCCGGGCGCACCAGGATTAGGCGCTGCACGCGCGATTCGTTCAGCGCTTCCACCGCGCTGGCGACGGCGAGGAAGGTCTTGCCGGTGCCGGCCGGGCCGATGCCGAAGTTGATGTCGTGAGTGGCGATGGCGTGCAGGTACTTGGCCTGGTTGGCGCCGCGGCCGCGCACGGTGCCGCGCTTGACCTTGATCGCCACGTCCTGCGGCAGGTAGCCGTCGCCGGCCACGCGGTCCACGTTGGCGTCGTTCAGATGCAGGTGGATGGCCTCGCTGTCGAGCGCCTCGCCGGCGGCTTCCTCGTACAGGCTGCGCAGCAGCTTCTCCGCCGCGGCGACGGCCTTCTCCGGGCCGGTGATGCGGAAGACCGCGCCGCGGTTGGCGATCTCCACGCCCAGCCGCAGCTCGATCTGGCGCAGGTGGGCGTCGAACGGCCCGGCCAGGTTGGCCAGGCGCTCGGTGTTCTCGGGTTCCAGGGTGAATTCGCGCTTGCTGGGGACGGTCATGGGGCGGGGATCGTGCGTGTCTCGAAGGCTAGTGGCGGGTCAGGCCGTCGGTGTCGTCCACCGGCCACTGGTTGAATACGTAGACCTCGTCGTCGACGAGGGCCTGGTCGAAGTGTTCGGCGTCGGGCGCGAAGTCGCGCTTGACCTGCTCGGGCTCGTCCTCCACCGCGACGACCTCCCAGCCCTGCCGGCGGATGAACTCGCTGGCGCGCCGCAGGGGCTCGTCGGCGAAACCGGGCCGCTGATAGCAGGTGACGAAGGCGCCGCCGGCCTCGGCGAAGTCGGGACTGTCGGGTAGCGGACGGGCTTCCAGCGTGAACACCCACAGGCGGGGGTTATCCAGGGAAATGGCGGCGGTCCTGGCGAATGCAAGGCGGGCGCGCAGGGTAGCGCGATGCCCCGGCAGGGACCAGCCGCCGCCGTTCGTCGGACCGGTCTTGAAATTTAATTAATCAGAAAATTAAATGAGCGCCATGAAGACGCCCCGACCACGTTCAGGCACCCGTCCGCCGCCCGCCCCCGCATCTGCATCCACGCAGGTGGCCACGGCTGTGGCCAGGCCCGCGAAAACATCCACGAAAACGCCCGCGAAGAAATCTGCTACGGGCCCGTCACGCCCGCGCGCGCCCGGCCGGCGCCCGACCGCCGAATCGGCCGACCTGCGCGCGACCCTGCTCGATGCCGCGCTGGCCTGCTTCGTGCGCCGTGGCATCGCGGCCAGTTCGCTGCGCGACATCGCCGCCGAGGCCGGAGTGACGCCGGCGCTGGTGCATTACTACTTCGGCGACAAGGCGCAGTTGCAGCAGGCGGTAGTGGCCGAACGGCTGTTGCCGGTGGTGGCGCAGATGCGCGCGCCGGTGGCGCAGGCCGGCGGCGACGTGGCCGGGCTGGTGGCCGGCTTCGTGCAGGGCATCGGCGGCGTGGTGGCGCGGCATCCGTGGTTGCCCACGCTCTGGGTGCGCGAGATCCTCTGCGAAGGCGGTGCGCTGCGCGGGATGATGATCGACCGGATCGGCCCGATGCTGCCGCAAATGATGTCGGCGCACTTCGCCGAGGCGCAGCGGAGCGGCCGGCTCAATCCGGACCTCGATCCGCGCCTGCTGGTGGTGTCGCTGGTGGGCCTGACCATGTTCCCGCTGGCCAGCGCGCCGATCTGGCGCCAGTTGTTCGGCGCCGACGACCTCGATTTCGACGACCTGCGCCGGCACACGCTGGTGCTGCTGGACCGCGGACTGGAGTTGGACCATGCGCAATGAACTGCGGACGGCCGCGCTGGCGGCCGCGATCCTGGTGCTGGCCGGCTGCGGCGCGGAGCCGCCGCGCGCGCTGGGCACGCTGGAATGGGACCGGGTGACCCTGCCGTCGCCGGTGGCCGAGAAGATCGTGCGCATCGACGTGCGCGAAGGCCAGCAGGTCGCGGCCGGCGCGCCGCTGCTGCAACTGGAACTGACGCGCACGCAGTCGCAACTGGCCGCCGTGCAGGCGCAGGCCGCGCAGAGCCGCGAAGCGCTGGCGGAACTGCGCGCCGGGCCGCGCAGCGAGGACATCGCGCAGGCCCGCGCCGGCCTGGCGGCCGCGCAGGCACAGGCGCGCGACGCCGATGCCTACTTCGCCCGCCTGCAACCGCTGGGCCGGCAGCGGCTCGTGGCCGCGTCCGAGGTGGATCGGGCGCGCGCCGCCGCGCAGAGCGCGCAGGCGCAGGTGCGGCTGGCGCAGGCCGCGCTGCTGGAGCTGGAGCGCGGCACGCGGGCGGAGCAGATAGCGCAGGGTGAGGCCGCGATGGCCGCGGCCGAAGCACAGGCCCAAGTGCAGGCGGCGACGCTGGACAAGCTCACCGTCGTCGCGCCGCGCGCGGGCCGCATCGACAGTCTGCCGTACAAGCTGGGCGACCAGGCGCCGGTCGGCGCACCGCTGGCCGTCCTGCTGGCCGGCGAGGCGCCGTATGCGCGCGTCTACCTGCCGCAGGCCCTGCGCAACCGGTTGAAGGTGGGCGACACCGTGCAGGTGCGGCTGGATGGACAGGAACGGACCTACGCCGGCCGCCTGCGAATGATCCGCAGCGAGCCCGTCTTCACCCCGTACTTCGCATTGACGGGGCAGGACGCCGAGCGCCTGAGCTATCTGGCAGAAATTGGCCTGGGCAAGGAAGCGGCGGACCTGCCGGTCGGCGCACCGTTGCAGGTGGTGTCCGATGAGCCCTGAGCATCCCCCTGTATCCCCTGCAGGAGGGGCTTCAGCCCCGACCGGCGACCAGGACGTGCGGTCGGGGCTGAAGCCCCTCCTGCAGGCGCCATTGGACGATCTGGCCATCCGCGTGCGCGGGCTCACCAAGCGCTTCGGCAACCTCGTGGCGGTGGACGCGGTGGACCTGGACGTGCCGCGACGGCACGTCTACGGCTTCCTCGGCCCGAACGGTTCCGGCAAGTCCACCACCATCCGCATGCTGTGCGGCCTGCTGACGCCCAGCGCCGGCGAGATCGACGTGCTGGGCCTGCGCATTCCCGAGCAGGCCGAGCAGTTGCGCACGCGGATCGGCTACATGACCCAGAAGTTCTCGCTGTTCGAGGACCTGTCGGTGCGCGAGAACCTGGAGTTCCTGGCGGCGGTGCAGGACATTCCGCGCTCGCGGGCGCGCAGGCGCATCGACGAGCTGATCGAGCAGTACCACTTCCAGGACCGGCAGAAGCAACTGGCCGGCACCATGAGCGGCGGCCAGAAGCAGCGGCTGGCGCTGGCCGGCGCGGTAATACATGAGCCCGAACTGCTGTTCCTGGACGAACCGACCAGCGCGGTGGATCCGGAATCGCGCCGCGACTTCTGGGAAAAACTCTTCGAACTGGCCGATGCCGGCACCACGCTGCTGGTGTCCACGCACTACATGGACGAAGCCGAGCGCTGCCACCGCATCGCCATCCTCGACCGCGGCGTGCTGGTCGCCGACGGCACCCCGGACGCGCTCACCGGCGAACTGGCCGGGCGCACGCTGGTGGTCGAAGCCGCGCAGCCGCGGCTGGCGCAGAAGGCGCTGCTGGGCCTGCCGGGCGTGCTCAGCGTGGCGCAGATCGGCAACGCGCTGCGGGTGCTGATGGCGGAGAACGGCGATGCCGCCGGGCGCATCGCCCACGGCTTGCGTGCGGCGGGCATCGAGGCCGGCGTGTCCGCCTCGCAGGCCAATCTCGAAGACGTCTTCGTCTCCGCCACGCGCGGCCGGCCCGACCGCGAGGAGGCCGCATGAACCTGCGTCGCCTGATGGCCGTGATGGTCAAGGAGCTGCGGCAGATGCGCCGCGACCGCATCACCCTGGCGATGATCGTCGGCATCCCGGTGATGCAGTTGCTGCTGTTCGGCTATGCGATCAACACCAACCTGCGCGACCTGTCCGCCGGCTTCGCCGACCAGGCGCGCACCTCGGCCTCGCGCGCGCTGGTGATGGACATCGTCGCCACCGGCGTGGTGTCGCCCGTGCTGGAGGCCGCCACGCCGCAGGAACTGGTCGCGGCCATGCGCCGCGGCGAGATCAGCATCGGCGTGGTCGTCCCGCCCGACTACGACCGCCGCCGCGCCGAGGGCCGCGAGGCGGTGCAGATCCTGGTGGACGGCAGCGACAACGCGGTGCAGAGCGCGGCCGCGCAACTGGCGCAGATGCCGCTGGACGGCGCCGCGAACGGCGCGCTCGCCGCGCGCACCATCAGCGTGGTCGGCTTCTACAACCCGCAGCGGCGCTCGGCGGTGAACATCGTGCCGGGCCTGATCGGGGTGATCCTGACCATGACCATGGTGCTGTTCACCGGCGTGGCCATCGTGCGCGAGCGCGAGCGCGGCAACATGGAACTGCTGATCGCCACGCCGGTGAGCAGCGCCGAGCTGATGATCGGCAAGGTGCTGCCCTACGTGGCGATCGGCCTGGTGCAGACAACGATGGTGCTGGCGCTGGGCATGTGGCTGTTCGACGTGCCGCTGGGCGGCAGCCTGCTGCACGCCTACCTGGCCGCGTGCCTGCTGATCGTGGCCAACCTGACCCTGGGGCTGCTGATCTCCACGCGCGCGCAGTCGCAGTTCCAGGCCATGCAGATGACCTTCTTCATCTTCCTGCCGTCGATCCTGCTGTCGGGCTTCATGTTCCCGTTCGCCGGCATGCCGAAGGCGGTGCAATGGATCGCCGAAGTGCTGCCGCTGACGCATTTCCTGCGGCTGATCCGCGGCGTGATGCTGCGCGGCGCGGGCCTGTGGGAAATGTGGACGGACGTGCTGGCGCTGCTGGCCTTCACCGCGGTGATGATGACGGCGGCGATCCTGCGGTTCCGCAAGCGGCTGGATTGATCTGCGGGATACGGGCTCAGCGATCTTCGACGGTATTCCCGGGTGCGGCACCGGCGGGAGGTGCGATCCTAGCCTGGGTATGCGCTTCCCTTTCTCTCGCGATCATGTCGGCGTATTCCGGGCTGCATGCGGGGGCATTGGAACGTTTCAGGACGTCTAGCGCGGGTGTGGTGTCCAGCGTCCGGTCGGAGCGCACGAACTCGGCGAGGTCGGCGATATGCAGCATCTGCTGCGTCAGGACCCAGCGAAAGTGGCGATGGATCGAACTCGAGCGGATCAGCCGGAAGCGTTTCGAGCGCTGGTGCCTGGGAGCGCTGCCTGCACCGAAGCGGATCACGTTGAGGATTTCGCCCGACACCGCCGCCATCCAGATGCGTGGATCCGGCTCAGTATCCACGCCATCGCGTGGACTCGGATTGAGCAGCCATGCTTCCTGGACCAGTGCCCGGGTCTCGTCGTGCAGGGTGACGTGCGCAGCCAGCCCTCCGCCGAGCGAATAGCCCGCGACCACTAGGCGAGAACGCTGTGGAAACGCGGCGGCGGCCTGCTTGACGTAAGCACGGGCGGGAGCGAACTGCTCGGGCGAGAAGGACAGGTTGTGCCGGAACCAGTCGCGGCTGTCATTGGTGCCACTGAAGGCGACGACGATTTCGGGCCTGGACGGATCGTCCGTGTCCCGGATGAAGGTGACGGCGTAGAAACCGGCAGGCTGCGGGCCCTGTTCGAGCGGCTTCCCATAGCGCCGCAGCAGGGGTTCGCCGATGTAGGTATGCCCACCATCGTCCCCCTCTTGGAGCGCCAGCGCGGCCGCCAGCGCATACGGGTAGCCGTTCACCGATACGTCGTACAAAGTGACTTGGTGCTTCTCGTCGTATCCGGGTGCGGTGAACGCCGGTGAGTCCAGTTCCTTCACCATGTCCAGATAGCGGCTGTTGCACCAGACCTTCCCTTCCTCGACTCCCCAGTTGGTGGGTGCGATGGACGCGCATCCCGACAACATGGCGATGACCATCAACGCCAGCGCTTTCATGCCGATCTCCCCGAGGGTGTCCGTTCCCCATGCCAACGCTGGCCGGGGTGGGGAGCGGTCAGGGCAGGACTAGCCTTCGAGGGCCGCGATCCGGCCGCGCAGCGAGTTGGTCAGCGCCTCGGTGATGAGCACGTCGACGAACTGGCCGACCAGGCGCGGGTGGCCGGGGAAGTTGACCGAGCGCATGTTCTCGGTCTTGCCGGTCAGTTCGTTGGGATTCTTCTTCGACGGGCCTTCCACCAGCACCGATTGCACGGTGCCGACCATGCGCTGCGAGATGCCGGCGGCATGGGCGTTGATGTGCTGCTGCAGGCGTTCCAGGCGCGCGTGCTTGACGCTGTCGGGCGTGTCGTCTTCCAGGTCGGCGGCCGGCGTGCCGGGGCGGCGCGAGTAGATGAAGCTGAAGCTCTGGTCGAAGCCCACGTCCTCGATCAGCTTCATGGTCTTCTCGAAATCGGCGTCGGTCTCGCCGGGGAAGCCGACGATGAAGTCCGAGCTGATCGAGATGCCCGGGCGCACCGCGCGCAGCTTGCGCAGCTTCTGTTTGAACTCCAGCGCGGTGTAGCCGCGCTTCATCGCCGACAGCACGCGATCGCTGCCGGACTGCACCGGCAGGTGCAGGAAGTCGGCCAGTTGCGGCACGTCGCGGTAGGCGTCCACCAGCGAGTCGGAGAATTCCAGCGGGTGCGAGGTGGTGAAGCGGATGCGGCCGATGCCGTCGATCTGGGCGATGGCGCGGATCAGCAGGCCAAGGTCGGCGACCTCGTTGCTGCCTTCGCCCATGGGGCCGCGGTAGGCGTTGACGTTCTGGCCAAGCAGGTTGATCTCGCGCACGCCCTGGGCGGCCAGTTGCGCTACTTCCACCAGCACGTCCTCGAACGGCCGGCTGACCTCGGTGCCGCGGGTGTAGGGCACCACGCAGAACGAGCAGTATTTCGAGCAGCCTTCCATGATCGAGACGAAGGCGCTGGGGCCCTCGGCGCGCGGCTCGGGCAGGCGGTCGAACTTCTCGATCTCCGGGAAGCTGATGT
>CALJUL010000083.1 GCA_937975725.1 uncultured Pseudoxanthomonas sp.
CTTCGACTACTTCGGCCTGCGCACGCTGTACGACCGCTACCTGCTGCGCCACCCGCACACGCGCAAGGTGATCGAGACACCGCAGCAGTTCTTCCTGCGCATCGCCTGCGCGCTGAGCGAGGACGTGCCGGAAGCGCTGGCGCTGTACCGCCGCATGGGCAACCTGGACTACCTGCCCAGCTCGCCGACGCTGTTCAACAGCGGCACCACCCACGAGCAACTGTCCTCGTGCTTCCTGCTGGATTCGCCGCAGGACACGCTGGAATCCATCTACCAGCGCTACGGCGACATCGCGCAACTCAGCAAGTTCAGCGGCGGCATCGGCGTGTCGTATTCGCGCGTGCGCTCGCGCGGCTCGCTGATCAAGTCCACCAACGGCCACAGCAACGGCATCGTGCCGTGGCTGAAGACGCTGGATTCCTCGGTCGCGGCGGTCAACCAGGGCGGCAAGCGCAAGGGCGCAGCCTGCGTGTACCTGGAGACCTGGCACGCCGACATCGAGGACTTCCTGGAACTGCGCGACAACACCGGCGACGAGGCGCGCCGCACCCACAACCTCAACCTGGCCAACTGGGTGCCGGACCTGTTCATGAAGCGCGTCGAGGCCGACCAGGAATGGTCGCTGTTCGATCCGCGCGTGGTGCCGGAACTGACCGACCTGTACGGCGACGCCTTCGAGCGCGCCTACGTGCAGGCCGAAGCGCAGGGCAAGGCGATGAAGACCACCTCCGCCCGCAAGCTGTACGGCCGGATGATGCGCACGCTGGCCGAAACCGGCAACGGCTGGATGACGTTCAAGGACAAGTGCAACGCCGCCAGCAACCAGACGGCGAAGGCGGGCAACGTCATCCACCTGTCCAACCTGTGCACCGAGATCCTGGAGGTCACCTCGGCCGAGGAGACCGCGGTGTGCAACCTGGGCTCGATCAACCTCGCCCGCCACTTCGACAGCGATCCCGACACCGGCCGCACCTGGTTCGATTTCGACAAGCTGGCCGAGACCGTGCGCCTGGCCGTGCGCCAGCTCGATCGCGTGATCGACCTGAACTTCTATCCCATCGAGACCGCGCGCCGCGGCAACCTGCGCTGGCGCCCGGTGGGCCTGGGCTGCATGGGCCTGCAGGACGTGTTCTTCAAGCTGCGCCTGCCGTTCGACAGCGCCGGCGCGCGCAAGCTCTCGGCCAAGATCGCCGAGACCGTCTACTTCCACGCGCTGGAAACCTCGGTGGAGCTGGCGCAGGAACGCGGCCGCCATCCGTCCTTCGCCGACACCCGCGCGGCCAACGGCGAACTCCAGTTCGACGCTTGGGGCGTGGTGCCGGAAGACACCGCGCGCTGGGACGCGCTGCGCGAGCGGATCAAGGAGCACGGCCTGCGCAACTCGCTGCTGATCGCCATCGCGCCGACCGCCACCATCGCCTCCATCGCCGGCTGCTACGAATGCGTGGAGCCGCAGGTCAGCAACCTGTTCAAGCGCGAAACGCTGTCGGGCGACTTCCTCCAGGTCAACCGCTATCTGGTGGACGAGTTGAAGAAGCTCGGCCTGTGGACGGCGGAGATGCGCGACGCGATCAAGCTGTCCGAAGGCTCCATCCAGGGCATCGCGCAGATCCCCGACGCGCTGCAACAGGTCTACCGCACCGCGTGGGAACTGCCGATGCGCTCGCTGATCGACATGGCCGCCGACCGCGGCGCCTTCATCGACCAGTCGGCCTCGCTCAACCTGTTCATGGAAAGCCCCAACATCGGCGCGCTGTCGTCCATGTACATGTACGCCTGGAAGCAGGGCATCAAGACCACCTACTACCTGCGCTCGCGCCCGGCCACCCGCATCGCCAAGACCACGGTCAGCAGCGCCGCGGCCACGGCGCCCAAGCGCGAGTACACGCCCACGGAAGCCATCGCCTGTTCGCTGGAGAATCCGGAAGCCTGCGAGGCGTGCCAGTAACCGGATCCCCCACGTCGGCGCTGCCGACGACGGAGCACGGACGCTCCGGGTGCAGGGACGCGCCACACCCCATGACCTGTCCCCTCCCCCGCCTGCGGGGGAGGGCCAGGGTGGGGGCAAGCCGAAGCCGCTGACGGCGAACCCGTGCAAGTTCGCCCGAAGCGCTCGCTTCGCTTTCCCCGTCTTCCCCGCGAACGAACACATGCTCGCTCCGTTCGCCCCCATTCCAGCCTTTCCCCGCGCGCGGGGGAAGGCGCAGACCAGGAACAACGCACCATGTCCGCACAACCCAAGCAGATGCTGCTCGACCCCGGTTTCGAACTGACCCTGCGCCCGATGCGCTATCCGCAGTTCTACGACATGTACCGCGACGCCATCAAGAACACGTGGACGGTGGAGGAGATCAACTTCCAGATCGACATCACCGACCTGCATTCCAAGATGAATCCCGCCGACCGCCACCTGATCCACCGGCTGGTCGCCTTCTTCGCCACCGGCGACTCCATCGTGTCGAACAACCTGGTGCTGAACCTGTACCAGCACCTCAACGCGCCCGAAGCGCGCATGTACCTGTCGCGCCAGCTCTACGAGGAAGCGCTGCACGTGCAGTTCTACCTGACCCTGCTGGACAACTACCTGCCCGACCCGGCCGAACGCTTCAAGGCGTTCGCGGCGGTGGAGAACATCCCGGCGATCAAGAAGAAAGCGGACTTCTGCTTCAAGTGGATCGACAGCATCCAGGACCTCAAGCGCATCGAGACGCGCGAGCAGCGCCGGCAGTTCCTGCTCAACCAGATCTGCTTCGCCGCCTGCATCGAGGGGCTGTTCTTCTTCGCTGCGTTCGCCTACGTGTACTACTTCCGCTCACGCGGCCTGCTGCCGGGGCTGGCCAGCGGCACCAACTGGGTGTTCCGCGACGAGAGCTGCCACATGGAGTTCGCCTTCGAATGCGTGCGCACCGTGCGCGAGGAGGAGCCGGGCCTGTTCGACGAGACGATGCAGGAGCAGGTCTACGACATGCTGGCCGAGGCCATCGAGTGCGAGGTGCAGTTCGCCGAGGACGTGCTGTCCGGCGGCGTGGCCGGCATCTCCACCCGCGACATGCGCCAGTACCTGCAGCACTGCGCTGACCAGCACTTCCTCAAGCTGGGCATGGAGAAGAAGTACAACGTGCGCAATCCGCTGCCCTTCATGGAGCTGCAGGACGTGCAGGAACTGACCAACTTCTTCGAGCGCCGCGTTTCCGCCTACCAGGTCGGCGTGCAGGGCGAAGTCGGCTTCGACCACGCCTTCTGATCCGCTTTCCCCTGTAGGAGCGGCTTCAGCCGCGACCGTGAATCCCAAAGCGCCTTCAACCACGGATAGCGCGGATAGCGCGGATAAAGTGGTCTAAGCAAGGCATTTCGACACGGATTGAAGCGAAAGACGCGAATCAATGCGGAAAGCTTTATCCGTGTCCATCCGCGTCGATCCGTGTTTCCCGCTTTCGGCCCGCCAACCGCCGCGTTGCGGCGCATGCATCCACCTACCATCCCGGGCGCGCTATGCTGCCCCCGGGAGCAGCGAACCGGAGCATTGCAATGAGCGAGCATCCTTCCGCCGAGCCGCGCCCGACCGAGGCACGGTTGCTGCACATGGTATTCCCCGACCACACCAACCACCTGGGCACGCTGTTCGGCGGGCAGGCGCTGGCGTGGATGGACATGTCGGCCTTCATCGTCGCCTCGCGCTACGCGCGCACCACCGTGGTCACCGCGCGTTCGGAGCAAGTGGACTTCAACCAGCCCATCCACAAAGGCGACCTGGTGGAAGTGGTGGCGCGCATCGTCAAGGTCGGGCGCAGCTCGATGAGCGTGGACGTGGACGTGATCACCGAGGATTTGTTGAGCGGCGAGCGCAAGCTGTGCACGCGCGGGCATTTCGTGATGATCGCGCTGGACCCGCTGGGCCGGCCCACGCCGGCACCGCCGTTGCCGGCGGCCGTCGAAGGCTAGTCGTTCTCGATCCGGCTAGTCGCCGCCGTCGAGGGCGATGCCGTCGGCCTGCAAGGCCGCGCGCGCCGGCGCATCGCCGGCCGGGGTGACCGGGCGGGTGAGGTCCCACAGGAAACGCACGCGGAAACCGGCTACCGCCGCGTCCTGCGCCGACCACAGCACGCAGTAGTCGCGCGCCAGCCCGCAGACGTGCACTTCCTCGATGCCGCGCTCGTGCAGCCAGCCGGCCAGGCCGGTCGGCGGCCGGGTGCCGCCGGGGCCATGGTTGCCGCGGAAGGCGCTGTAGGAATCCACGCCCGGATCGGTGCCCTTGCGCAGGATCAGGTCGGCCGCGTCCCAGTCCACCCGCGCGTCCAGCGCCGCGCCCGGCGTGCCCTGCACGCAGTGGTCCGGCCACAGCACCTGCGGCTGGCCGTGCAGCATGACCGTATCGAACGGCGCATGTCCCGGATGGGACGAAGCGAAGGACGCATGCCCACGCGGATGCCAGTCCTGGGTGGCGACCACCGTGCGATAGCGGCGCGAGGCGACCAGCGCGGCGATGCCGGGCACGATGGCGTCGCCCTCGTGGCAGGCCAGCGCGCCGCCGGGCATGAAATCGGGTTGCAGGTCGATCACCAGCAGGGCGATGGAAGCGGACGGCGGCACGGACATCCCGGCTCCGGTGTAAATGAAGGGAAGCGCCGCAGCCTAGCAGGCCGCAGGCTTCCTCGCCCTTGCGCCGGCGCAATGCGCACGCGATGCCGTCCGTGCGCGCACGCCGGCACCTGCGCGGCACCGCGCGCCGCTAGAGGGTGGCGGTGGTGTCGGCGCCGGCCTGTTCCAGGATGTGTTGCGCCTGCCGCTTCTGCTCGGCCGACAACGCATGCACCACCACCGCCGAATCGCCTTCGCGCAAGGCACCCAGCACCTTCATCACGTAGGGATCGTGGTCCGGCCGCAGGGTGACCAGTCCGCCGAGCATCAGGCCGGCGATGCCGCCAAAGAAGCCCAGCGCGAACAGCGACATCCACGGCGACTGCACCACCATCGCCACGCCCAGAATGCGCAGCAGCACGTAGGCCAGTCCGCCGGCCAGCGCGCCGAACGCGCCCAGCTTGGCGTGCGACCACAGCATGGTGCGGTAGATGCCGTGGCTTTCCGGCTCCAGCTTGCGGCCCGGACGCGGTTCGCCCGGCGTCAGCACCTGCACCTGCCGCTCCGGGAGGTGCAGGGCGTCGCGCAGGCGCTTGGCCTGCAGGCGCGCGACCGCGGCGCTGGGGCAGATCGCGGCGACCTTGCTGTTGGAGACTTCTTCGGTGAAGAACACGGGACCGGTCATGGCGATGGCTCCCTCGTCGGCATGGTTCCACGCTCGCGCAGTGCGCGTTGCCACGGGGTGAACGCGGCGTGCACGCCGCGTTGCGCGCCTGGCGGCGTTCACCTCCGCCAAGCGCGCGTGACGATGCGGATGCGATGGAACACAATCATCCGCATGAATGCGGGGCGCCGGCGCCGCGGCCCGCGCCCCGCGGCCTTCACGTCGCCGTCGATTCCCCGCGCAGCACGCGCGCGGCCTGCACCATGCGCTCCAGCGCGGTGCGCACTTCCGGCCAGCCGCGGGTTTTCAGGCCGCAGTCCGGATTGACCCAGAGCTGCTCCGGCGCCAGCACGGCGCGCGCCTTCTCCAGCAGCCCAGTCATCTCGGCGACCGTGGGGATGCGCGGCGAATGGATGTCGTACACGCCCGGGCCGATCTCGTTGGGGTAGCGGAACTTCACGAAGGCTTCCAGCAGTTCCATCCGCGAGCGCGAGGTCTCGATGGAGATGACGTCCGCATCCATCGCCGCCACCGCCGGCATGATGTCGTTGAACTCGGAGTAGCACATGTGGGTGTGGATCTGCGTCGCGTCGGCCACGCCCGCGGCGGCGATGCGGAAGCATTCCACCGCCCAGTCCAGGTACGCCTGCCAGTCGGCGCGGCGCAGCGGCAAGCCCTCGCGCAGGGCGGGCTCGTCGATCTGGATCACGCCGATGCCGGCCGCCTCCAGGTCCAGCACTTCGTCGCGCAGCGCCAGCGCAATCTGCCGGCAGGTCTGCGCGCGCGCCTGGTCGTCGCGCACGAACGACCATTGCAGCACCGTGACCGGGCCGGTCAGCATGCCCTTCATCGGCCTGGCGGTCAGCGACTGCGCGTAGCGCGACCAGCGCACCGTCATCGGCGCGGGCCGGCGCACGTCGCCGTAGATGATCGGCGGCTTGACGCAGCGCGAGCCGTAGCTCTGCACCCAGCCGTTCTTGGTGAAGGCGAAGCCGTCGAGCTGCTCGCCGAAGTATTCCACCATGTCGTTGCGTTCGAACTCGCCGTGCACCAGCACGTCCAGGCCGATCTCCTCCTGGAAGCGCACGCAGCGCTCGGTCTCGGCTTCCAGGAAAGCGTCGTAGCCGGCGTCGGACAGCTTGCCGGCCTTGTGGCGCGCGCGCGCTTCGCGCACTTCGCGGGTCTGCGGGAAGGAACCGATGGTGGTGGTCGGGAACGGCGGCAGGCCCAGCACCGCCGCCTGCGCGATGCGACGCTGCGGATAGGGCGAATCGCGGTGCACGTCGGCCGCTTCCGGCGAAGCCAGCCGCGCGGCCACGTCCGGCCGGTGCACGCGCGCTGACTGGCGGCGCGATGCGATGCGGTCGCGCGCCACCGCCAGCGCGGTGTCCGCGGCGCGCGGATCGTGCAGCGCGTCCGCCAGCAGGCGCAGTTCCTCGATCTTCTGCCGGGCGAAGGCCAGCCACGATTTCAGGTCGCCGGGCAGCGCCGTTTCGCCCGCCACGTCCACCGGCACGTGCAGCAGCGAGCACGACGGCGCCAGCCACAGGCCACCGTCGCCGGCATGGCCGCGCGCGTACCGGGCCAGGACCAGCGCGTCGTCGAGGTTCGCGCGCCAGACGTTGCGGCCGTCCACCAGGCCCGCCGACAGCACGCGATCCTTCGGCAGCCGCTTCAGCACGTCGTCCAGTTGCGGCTTGCCGCGCACCAGGTCCACATGCAGGCCGTCGGCGGGCAGCCCGCAGGCCAGCGCCAGGTTGTCGCCCAGCGGGCCGAAATAGGTCGCCAGCAGCAGCTTCGGCCGCGCGCTGCCGGCCAGCGCGGCGTAGGCGCGCGCATACGCCGCGTGCGCGGCGGCATCGAGGTCCAGCACCAGGCAGGGCTCGTCCAGTTGCACCCACTCGGCGCCGGCGGCGTGCAGCTTCGCCAGCAGTTCCGTGTATACCGGAAGCAGACGGTCGAGCAGCGCCAGGCGGTCGCTGCCGTCCACGGTCTTGGACAGCAGCAGGAAGCTCACCGGCCCCAGCAGCACCGGCCGCGCGGCGTGGCCGTCGGCGCGCGCCTCCAGGAATTCGGCCACCGGCTTGTCGCCGCGCAGGCGGAACGCCTGGCCGGCGTGCAGTTCCGGTACCAGGTAGTGGTAGTTGGTGTCGAACCACTTGGTCATCTCCAGCGCGCGCAGGTCCACGCCGTCGCGCTGCACG
Source organism: uncultured Pseudoxanthomonas sp. (assembly GCA_937975725.1). Lineage (GTDB taxonomy): Bacteria > Pseudomonadota > Gammaproteobacteria > Xanthomonadales > Xanthomonadaceae > Pseudoxanthomonas_A. The sequence goes on from CALJUL010000083.1 coordinate 7,447, forward strand.
CCGCGCGCCAGCGCGAAGTAGCCGGCCAGCGGATCGGCGTCGGCCAGCGCGCGGCAGGCGTCGGGGATGGCGTCGAACAGGAAGGCGGTGTCCAGCACGTGGTCGTACAGCGAGAAGTCGTTGCACGGCACGACGTCGGCGCCGGCCTCGCGCTGCAACCGCCAGTGGCGGCAGCGCAGTTCGCGGGCGGTGTCCTGCAGGGCGTCGGCGGTGTCCTCGCCGCGCCAGTGTCGTTCCAGGGCGGCCTTGAGTTCGCGCTTCGCGCCGATGCGCGGGAAGCCGAGGGTGGTGACGGTGGTCATTGGTGCGTGTCCTCATGCAGTGGCGGATGAGGAACGAAGGAACCGCGCGCCGGGCACGCGCCCGCCACGCCAGCGACCTTCGCCCCCGCGGGCGAGCCGGAATGCCGGGAGGAAGGCGCAGGAGGACGCATCCGCGCGCGGAGGCACGGACGCAGGCTCCGGCCGCCTCCCCTCGGAAGCTCCAGGTCAGGCGGGAGACGCGCGGTCTCCCGGCCAGGGCAGGTCTTCGGGCTCATGGGCTTGAAGGCAGGGAGGGGAGAGGAGGGAGGAGGTGAGCGACGGCGACGCCGCTTCTGCTCACTCCTTGCCTCCTCACCACCTGACTACTTCACCTAGTCCGCCGCTTCCCGGGGCATGGCCCCAGTGCTGGTGGCGGGTTCGTTCCCAAATACCGCTGCGGGGCAGCGCCGGAATTGGCCCATGGAACAGGCCGTACCGGCTTCCCTTTTAATCCCATCGCTCTATACGGATAAAGCGATGGAAACCTTGGCGCGCACAAGGTACGACGCGCCGGGGGAGGCGTCAAGCGACGGAAATGCGTGGCCATGCTTGGCCGGGAACTCGACGCGCATGCGAAGAACCTGCCCATTCGCCATGCGCCCCATCAGCATGCCGACCCCGATGCCCAGTGAGCATCGTCCATGCGCGCACGCAACTGCCGTCGCCGCGGCTGCGTACCTTCATCGACCGGGGCCAACGGCGTCTTCCCGCCGTCGACGCCGCGAGCGGGCGGGGTTTGGCGCGCTCGACCGTCATGATGGGGGACGCCCGCGACAGGACCACCACCGCATGACGCTTCCGATCCCGCCGGATTCGCCTTCGCGCCGCCGCTGGCTGGCGGTCTCCCTGGCGGCCGCGTGCACCGCCGGCCTGCCGCCCCTGGCATCGGCCGCGGCCTGCGGCGACGCGGCGGACTGGATGCTGGCGGACGGATGGCTCGCCGGCCTGCCGCGGCTGATGCAGGCGCTGGGCGTGCCGGGCGTGGGCATCGCGGTGGTGGAAGACGGCGCCCTGCGCTGGTCGCATTGCGCGGGCATCGCCAACCTGCAGGACGGCACGCCGGTCGGCGACGGCACCGTGTTCGAGGTGGCCTCGTTGAGCAAGCCGGTGTTCGCCTACCTGGTGCTGCAACTGGTGGACCGCGGCGTGCTGGACCTGGACCGCCCGCTGGTGGACTACCACCGGCCGGACTATCTCGGCAACAGCCCGTGGCTGGCGAAGATCACCGCGCGCGACGTGCTGCGGCATTCCACCGGCCTGCCCAACTGGCGCAAGGACCCCGCGCACGAGAAACTCGAACCCGCCGTCGCCCCCGGCACGCGCATCGACTATTCCGGCGAGGCGATCTTCTGGCTGCAACTCGCCGTGGAGCGCCTCACCGGCGAAAGCCTGGACCAGAGCATGCAGCGCCTGCTGTGGGGCCCGGCCGGCATGCGCGACAGCACCTATGCCTGGGATCCCGCCTTCGCCATGCGCTCGGTCCACGGGCATCGCGCGCCGGACGACGCCACGCCCGCGCCGCCTTCGCAGGTGCTGCGCGAACAATGGAACGCGGCGCAGCGGGTTGCCGACCGCATCGGCAAGCCGCTGTCGGCCTGGCGCTACGCCGACGCCGCACGCGCGCTGCCGGAAGTGCAGGCGGCCACGCCGCCGGGGCTGGTGAACTGGCCCGGCGACATCCTCGCCAACGCCGCCGCCAGCCTGCGCTGCACGGTGCAGGACTACGCGCGCTTCATGGCGCTGACGGTGCACGCGCGGCAAGCTCCGTGGGAACTGCAGGACGCCACGCGCCAAGCCATGCTGGCGAAGCAGATCGACGTGCCCGGCCGCTGGACCGACAAGACGCTGGGCTGGAACCTGGAGGTCACGGCGCGCGGCCCGGTGTTCTTCCACTCCGGTAGCAACAGCGGCATCTTCAAGAACTTCGCCCTGGGCGACGCCGCCGGCCGGCGTGCGTTGGTGGTGATGACCAACGGTGCCAACGGTGCGCTGCTGTACCGGCGCATCGTGCGCGCGGCCACCGGCCTGGACCTGCTGGCGTTCGACGTCTGAGCCGCAGGAAAAGCTAGCGGCGCCGCAGGCTCGCCCCGGCGATGAAGCATGGGCAAGCATCACGGCGAAAGGACGTCAACGACGGCCTTGGTAGCAACTGAAACGGAATCCGTTGCGCCTATCCGTCCACCGCAGCGGCGAGTGTGCTAAACAACGACCCGGCCCCATGTCCCCGCCTCGACCGTTCCGCCGTTCCTGCCTGCGATGGCCCTCACCGGCTATCGCCGCCGCGGCGCGACTGGTCCCGCCTGCCTGCAACAGCGCGTCCGCCGCGCCTGCGGCGGGCGATGCCGGGATGCGGAAGCGCCTGCACGCGTGGCCGGACTGATACGCCGGTCGCGCAGTCACGGCGCCGGACCATCGCTCCTGGCCTGGCCGGGAACGACGGCCGGTCACCGCCGTTTCCATGCCCGCATCGACCACCCTACCCGCAACTCCCGAACACCCCCACCGCCTCCCTCCATGCCCCGCGACCACATCCTGACCCTCTCCTGCCCCGACCGCACGGGCATCGTCTACCGCGTCACCGGCCTGCTGTACGAATCCGGCTGCAACATCCTCGATGCCCAGCAGTTTGGCGACGAGGAATCCGGCCGCTTCTTCCTGCGCGTGCACTTCGACGTGCCCGGCCCGGCCGAGATCGAGGTGCTGCGCGAAGGCTTCGAATCGCTGGCCGAGGTGTTCGGCATGGACTGGCACATCCACGACGCCAGCCGCAAGGCGCGGCTGATGGTGCTGGTGAGCCGGCAGGGACACTGCCTCAACGACCTGCTCTTCCGCGTGCACAGCCGCCAGTTGCCGGTGGAGATCGCCTGCATCGTGTCCAACCACGAGGACTTCGCGCCGCTGGCGCAGTCCTACGGCGTCGCCTTCCACCATTTGCCGGTGGCGGCCGCCAACCGCGCCGAGCAGGAAGCACGCATCATGGCGCTGGTGGAACGGGAGAACATCGACCTGGTGGTGCTGGCGCGCTACATGCAGATCCTGTCGCCGGAACTGTGCGACGCGCTGGCCGGCCGGGCCATCAACATCCACCACAGCTTCCTGCCCAGCTTCAAGGGCGCCAAGCCCTACCACCAGGCGCACGCGCGCGGCGTCAAGATCATCGGAGCCACCGCGCACTACGTCACCCGCGACCTGGACGAAGGCCCGATCATCGAGCAGGACATCGCCCGCGTGGACCACGCGATGACGCCGAAGGAACTGGTGCGCGTGGGCAGCGACATCGAATCGCTGGTGCTGGCGCGCGCCGTGCGCCGCCACGTCGAACACCGCATCCTGCTCAACGGCCACCGCACGGTGGTGTTCCGCTGACGCCGGAACATGCCGTCCGTGGGAGCGACGTGAGTCGCGACCGCATGCCAGGCCCCGCAGGAAAACATCCGAAGGTGTTGCGCGTTGCCGTCGCGGCTCCCCGCGGCTTTTGGTTTCCGGTCGCGACTCACGTCGCTCCCACGGGACGAAAGCGCTGCCTCATGCCTTCGTGTCATTGGACGCGCCGGCGGCAGGCGCTAGCATCGTGCGTCACGCCCCACCGGATGCCGCCATGCCTCGCGCCCTTCGCCTGCCCGCCGCCCTGCTGATCGCGGCCGCCGCGCTCGCGGCGCCCCGCGCGGACGCACAGGAAGCCGCCACCCGGGCCGCGCTGGAACGCGCACAGCCCCGGCTCGTGCAATGGCGCCGCGACTTCCACCAGCATCCCGAACTGGGCGAGCAGGAAGTGCGCACCGCGAAACTCGTCGCCGACCACCTGCGTTCGCTCGGCCTGACCGTCCGCACCGGCGTGGGCAAGACCGGCGTGGTGGCGGTGCTGAAGGGTGCGAAGCCCGGCCCGCGCATCGCCCTGCGCGCGGACATGGACGCGCTGCCGGTGACCGAGCAGACCGGGCTGCCATTCGCCTCGCAGGCCAGGGCCGAATACCGCGGCCAGCCGGTCGGGGTGATGCACGCCTGCGGCCACGATGCGCACGTCGCCATCCTGATGGGCGTAGCGCAGGCGCTGGCCGCGGCGAAGGACGAACTGCCCGGCGAAGTGATGTTCGTGTTCCAGCCGGCCGAGGAAGGCCCGCCGGTCGCCGGCGAGACCTTCGGCGCGGCGCTGATGCTGCGCGAAGGCGTGTTCGCGGGCTTCAGGCCCGACGCCGTGTTCGGCCTGCACGTCTGGGCCGGCCTGCCGGTGGGCACAGTGGGCTACCGCAGCGGCCCGCTGATGGCGTCGGCGGACGAGTGGTCGCTGACCGTGCGCGGCAAGCAGACCCACGGCTCGCGCCCGTGGGACGGCGTGGACCCGATCACCCTGGGCGCGCAGATCCTGCTGGGCACGCAGAGCATGATCGCGCGGCAGATCAACATCGCCAGCAGCCCGGTAGTGCTGACCGCCGGCCAGTTCCAGGCCGGCGTGCGCTTCAACATCATCCCCGACGAGGCCAGGCTGGTCGGCACGCTGCGCACCTTCGACCCGGCCGTGCGCGAGGACGTGATCGCCCGCTTCCGCCGCATCGCCGACGACTACGCGCACGCCAGCGCGGGCAGCGCCGAATTGCAGGTGGTCAACAACGCACCCGCGACGATCAACCAGCCGGCGCTGGCGCAGCGCGCACGGCCGTCGCTGGAGAAAGCGGTGGGCGCCGGCAACGTGCTGGAGATGCCGCTGGTCACCATTGCCGAGGACTTCTCGCAGTTCGCCAACACCGTGCCCGGCTTCTACTTCTTCGTCGGCTCCACCGCCCAGGGCATCGACCCGGCCACCGCCCCCATCAACCACTCTCCGCAGTTCCTGCTCGACGAGCAGGCGCTGGAAACCGGCAGCAAGGCGATGCTGCAGGTGGCGCTGGACTACTTGGCCAACCAGGACTCCCTGTAGGAGGGGCTTCAGCCCCGACCGCAGGAACAGAAAGCCACTCGCCACGGATCAGCGCGGATTACGCCGATAAAGCCAATAACACCTTTTCTTCGTCCATCCATGTCGCTCCGCGGCTGAAGATTCCTTGTTTTCCGCGGTCGGGGCTGAAGCCCCTCCTACAGGGGTATCGACTGCGCGGGCGCCGTTGCGGTTAGCATCGCGGCATTCCGCCCGGAGACCGACACGATGCGCCACGCCCGCCCCTTCGCCGTTTCCCTGCTCGCCGCGGCCCTGTGCTGCGCGCTGCCCGCCCTGGCCCAGGACGCCGCCCCCGCGCCGCGCCCCGAAGTGGCCGCGGCCGCCAAGGCGATCCAGGCGCAGGTGGTCGGCTGGCGCCGCCATTTCCACCAGCATCCGGAGCTGTCCAACCGCGAGGAACAGACCGCCAAGCGCGTGGCCGAGGAACTGCGCAAGCTTGGCCTGCAACCGCGCACCGGCATCGCCCACCATGGCGTCACCGCGGTCATCAAGGGCGGCCTGCCCGGGCCGCGCATCGCGCTGCGCGCGGACATGGACGCACTGCCGGTGACCGAGCGCAACGACCTGCCGTTTGCCTCCAGGGCGACGGCGACGTATCGCGGCGAGCCCGTCGGCGTCATGCACGCCTGCGGCCACGACGCGCACACCGGCATCCTGCTGGGCGTGGCGAAGACGCTGGTCGGCATGAAGGACCGGTTGCCGGGCGAAGTGCTGCTGGTGTTCCAGCCCGCCGAGGAAGGCGCGCCCGCCGGCGAAGAAGGCGGCGCCTCGCTGATGCTGGAAGAGGGCGTGTTCAAGGACTTCAGGCCGGAGGCGGTGTTCGGCCTGCACGTGTTCTCGTCGATCCCCGTCGGCCAGATCGGCGTGCGCCAGGGACCGCTGATGGCGGCCTCGGACAGCTTCAACCTGAAAGTGATCGGCCGGCAGACGCACGGCTCGCGGCCGTGGGGCGGCGTGGACCCGATCGTGGCGATGGCCGACGTGATCGGCAGCGCGCAGACCATCGTCAGCCGCCGCACCGACATCTCCAGGCTGCCGGCGGTGGTGACCTTCGGCGCCATCAAGGGCGGCATCCGCTACAACATCATCCCCGACGACGTGGAAGTGGTGGGCACCATCCGCACCTTCGACGACGGCATGCGGCAGAAGATCTTCGCCGACCTGGAGAACGTGGCCACCCACGTCGCCGCAGCGCACGGCGCGAAGGTGGAAGCCCACGTGCCCGACCGCGAAGGCAACCCGGTGACCTTCAACGACCCGGCGCTGACCGCGCGCATGACGCCCAGCCTGCAGGCGGTGGTCGGCGCGGACAACGTCATCACCCCACCGCTGCAGATGGGCGCGGAGGACTTCGCCTTCTACGCGCGCGAAGTACCGTCGATGTTCTTCTTCGTCGGCAGCACCTCCCGGGGCATCGATCCGGTCACCGCACCCAGCAACCACTCGCCGGAGTTCATGCTGGACGAAGCCTCCCTGGACATCGGCCTGCGCGCGCTGCTGCAGGTGACCTTGGACTATCTGGGCGCACCACCGTCTGCCTGAGGCCCTTGCCTGTGCAGGAGCGGTGATTGCTGGAGCGATGTGAGCCGCAACCGCGTGGTTTGACATGACCTGGCGTGTTTTCGACGCGGATCAATGCGGAAACGACGGATTGGGGATGGGATGCCTCAGGACTGTCCGTTCATGGCGAACCGTGCCGTACTGCGGGGGCAATGCATCACGCAGTATCGCGGAGCTCCCCGCCATCCCCTGTAGGAGCGACGTCAGTCGCGACTACACGCCTGGAAGCACAGGGCAAGTTGCCTGCTCCAATTTTCCTGGGCCCGCCTAGGCGTATTCGTCCACCTTGCGTCCTTGAGCGTTCGGTCGCGACTGACGTCGCTCCTACAGGGGGAATGCAGGACGTATGGGCGGCTCAGAACGTCCATCGTGGTTGGCGAATAACAATCCGGTCCATGCTTCATGAAAGCCCGCAGCATGATGACGAGGAAAGCCCGTTCCACGCGCACCGTACAGACGGGGACATCAGTCCTCCGTTTCTTTAGGGCTTGGTGGGAGCGACGTCAGTCGCGACACCGATGGCGGAAGAATTCATGGCGTCGACACCCTATCGCGACTGACGTCGCTCCCACGAGGGAGATCGCGCGGTGGTCAGCGCTGGTCGCCGTCCACGTACAGCCAGCGGCCGTCCAGGCAGGCGAAGCGACTCGACTCGTGCAGGCGCACGGCGCTGCCGCCGCCGACGCGGTAGCGGGCAACGAATTCGACCTCGGCGGTGTCCGGGCCTGTGGCGCGGTGCTGCTTCACCGACAGGCCGAGCCAGGCGGTGCGGGGGGCGCCGGGGGCGTCCAGGCCCAGTTCGGCCGGGCGGGTGTCGGGGTGCCAGGTGGCGCGCAGATAGTCGGCGTCGCCCAGCACGAAGGCGCTGTAGCGCGAGCGCATCAGCGCTTCGGCATCCGGCGCGGCTTCGCCGGCGTGGTAGCGGCCGCAGCAGGCGGCGTAGGCGCGGCCGGTGCCGCAGGGGCAGGGGTTCATGGCGTTGTTGTCTGTAGGAGCGGCTTCAGCCGCGACCGTGGGCTTGGAACGGTGGACGCGTCTGGTGTGCCGTGCGGGGATGAAACGGTGGGTGGTGCGGCATCGTCACTGGTTGTGCATTTCGCCGTAGCCGCTGGGCCATTGTCCTTCATCCCTGGGCGAAGGGATGGGGACGTGTGGCTGTGGGGGTGCGGTCGCGGCTGAAGCCGCTCCTACAGGGGGTGTCCGGCGGGCGTTTCCTGGCCGAGACCGGTCTGGATGATGTGCTGCATGAAGCGATCGGCTTCTTGGACGGGAGCATGGGTTGGCGCATCCCGGTCGATTTGCCGCCTCTGTATTGAACGACACAGGGGAACAAGTCGTGCGGTCGCGACTTGCGTCGCTCCTACATACAACAGCGCATGCGGCAGCGCCTGCCGCATGCCGGCGTGGCGTCCCGGGGAACGCCTGCCTCAGCGGCCGCGGACTTCGATGAAGCGGAGGAACTCGGCGCGGGTGCGGGCGTCCTCGCGGAAGGCGCCCAGCATCTTGGAGGTGACCATGCTGACGCCGCGCTTGTGCACGCCGCGGGTGGTCATGCATTCGTGCGCGCCGTCCACCACCACGGCCACGCCGCGCGGCTGCAGCACGTCCTGGATGCACTGGGCGATCTGCGCGGTCATCTTCTCCTGTACCTGGAAGCGGCGCGCGTAGGCATCCACCACCCGCGCCAGCTTGCTGATGCCCACCACCTTGCCGTCGGGCAGGTAGCCGACGTGGGCGCGGCCGACGATCGGCGCCATGTGGTGCTCGCAATGGCTCTCGAACTCGATGTCGCGCAGCACGATCATCTCGTCGTAGCCGGCCACTTCCTCGAAGGTGCGCGCCAAGTACTCGCGCGGGTCGATCTGGTAGCCGCTGAACCAGTCGCGGTAGGCCTTGGCCACGCGCTTGGGCGTGTCCAGCAGGCCTTCGCGCGCCGGGTCCTCGCCGGCCCAGCGCAGCAGCACGCGCACCGCGTCCTCGGCCTGCACCTGGGTGATCTTGCCGGTGTCGTCGTCGCTGGCGCTCATCACGGGGATTCCTGCGGGGGGCGAAGATGGTAACGCATCGTGCCACTCCGCCCTGCCCCGCGGCGTGCGGTCAGGCGGCCTGCGCCCCGGGACGCGGCGCCCCAGCGCGATGGCGCGGCTCCCCGGCGGCGCCCGGCCCGTTCCGCGCTTGCATTCCTTTGCCCGGCTTGGCGAAATGCCTGTCGCCGCCGGGCCGCATGCCCAATGGCACTCGCAAGCCCGCACGCAGGGCGCAAGCTATGCCCCGGCCCGCCGTGCCGCGACGAGCCTTTTCCCATGTAGTACCGTCCCGGAGTCCTTCCATGCTGCGCAAGCTGTTCCTGCCTTCCGCGATCGCCCTGGCCCTGGCCGCCTGCGGCGACCGCCCCGCGTCCGAATCCGCCATGCCCGCCACCGCCACCCAGACCCCCGCCCAGAGCGAGAACGCCCTGTTCGCCGCCAGCACCCTGCCGTTCCAGGCGCCGCCGTTCGACCGGATCAAGGACGCCGACTACCAGCCGGCCATCGAGGAAGGCATGCGCCTGCACCTGGATGAAGTCCGCAAGATCGCGGACAACGCCGAGCCGGCCACCTTCGCCAACACCTTCGAGGCGCTGGAGCGCAGCGGCGTGCTGCTCACCCGCGCCAGCACCATCTTCTTCGCGATGACCTCGGCCCACACCAACCCGGCGCTGCAGGCGGCCGAGGAAGCGCTGGCGCCGAAGCTGGCCGAGCACAGCGACGCGATCCACCTGGATCCCAAGCTGTTCGCCCGGGTCAAGGCGGTCTACGACCAGCGCGACGGCCTGGAACTGACGCCCGAGCAGAAGACCCTGGTCGAGCGCACCTACGACGATTTCGTCCGCGCCGGCGCGCTGCTGTCCGACGCCGACAAGGCGGAGCTGCGCAAGCTCAACAGCGAGGAGTCCTCGCTGACCACCGCCTTCAGCAACAAGCTGCTGGCCGCGGCCAACGCCGGCGGCGTGTTCGTCACCGACAAGGCGAAGCTGGACGGCCTGGACGAGGGCGCCATCGCCGCCGCCGCGGAAGCCGCCAAGGCCGCCGGCAAGGACGGCCAGTGGCTGCTGAGCCTGCAGAACACCACCCAGCAGCCGGTGCTGGGCTCGCTGAAGGACCGCGCGCTGCGCGAGCAGGTGATGGCCGCCTCGCTGAGCCGCGCCGAGAAGAGCGACGGCAACGACACCCGCGCGACGATCCAGCGCCTGGCCGAACTGCGCGCGCGCAAGGCGCAGTTGCTGGGCTTCCCCACCTACGCCGCCTACAGCATCGCCGACCAGATGGCCGGCACGCCGGAGACCGCGCTGAAGCTGCTGACCGACACCGTGCCCGCCGCCACCGCCCGCGCGCGCGCCGAACTGGCCAAGATCCAGGCCGTGGTGGACAAGCAGGACGGCGGCTTCGCCGCCGGCGCCGGGGACTGGGACTTCTACGCCGAGCAGGTGCGCAAGGCCGAGTTCGACTTGGACGAGTCGCAGATCAAGCCGTACTTCGAGCTGGACCGCGTGCTGACCGACGGCGTGTTCTTCGCCGCCAACCAGCTCTACGGCATCACCGCGAAGGAGCGCAAGGACATCCCGGTCTACCACCCGGACGTGCGCGTGTTCGACATCTTCGACACCGACGGCAAGCAACTGGCGCTGTTCTACCTGGACCCGTTCAAGCGCGAGAGCAAGCAGGGCGGCGCGTGGATGGGCAACTTCGTCGAGCAGAACGGCCTGACCGGCGACATCCCGGTGATCTACAACGTGGAGAACTTCACCAAGCCCGCGCCCGGCCAGCCGGCGCTGCTGAGCTTCGACGACGTGACCACGCTGTTCCACGAGTTCGGCCACGCGCTGCACGGCATGTTCTCGAAGACCGCCTACCCCAGCCTGGCCGGCACCAACGTGCCGCGCGACTTCGTCGAGTTCCCCTCGCAGTTCAACGAGCACTGGGCGCTGGACCCCAAGGTGTTCGCCAACTACGCCAGGCACCACCAGACCGGCGAGGCCATGCCGCAGGCGCTGGTGGACAAGATCGTCAAGGCGCGCACCTTCAACCAGGGCTACGCCACCACCGAATACCTGTCCGCCGCGCTGCTCGACCTGGCCTGGCACCTGCTGCCGTCCGACGCCGGCAAGCAGGACGTGGACGCATTCGAGAAGCAGGCGCTGGCGAAGTACAAGGTGGACCTGCCGGCGGTGCCGCCGCGCTACCGCACCAGCTACTTCAGCCACATCTGGGGCGGCGGCTACGCGGCCGGCTACTACGCCTACTTCGGCGCGGAAGTGCTGGACCACGACGCCTTCCAGTGGTTCCGCGAGCACGGCGGCCTGACCCGCGAGAACGGCCAGGTGTTCCGCGACAAGGTGCTGTCCATCGGCCATTCGCGCGACCTGAAGGCCGCCTACCGCGAATTCCGCGGCAAGGACCCGAGCGTGGAACCGCTGCTGGAGCACCGCGGCTTGAAGTGAGTGCGGTGCCGCCATGCCGCGGTCTGCGGCATGGCGGCATCCCCCCTTGTAGGAGGGGCTTCAGCCCGCGCCTCGATAGCCTTCGAATCTGCATGACGATGAACGCGCCGCAGCACGCCCATATGAAGAACGGATGGAAGATTTCGATATGAGCGGTCGGGGCTGAAGCCCCTCCTGCAACAGCAACAGCGCCCGTATTCATGTTTCCATGAAACCGCTACGGCACGAAGGCGATACTCGCCCGCTGGCGGCGCTGGGCGAACGGATATGCCACGAGGACGGCTGCGCGGCCGCGGTGGCGCGGGTCGAACGCTACGCCGCGCAGCGCTCCTGAATCCTGCGCGCGCGGCAGACCCGGGTCAGTCCGCCGCTTCGGGCGCCCCCATGTTGCCGCGGCTGTACATGCCGGAACGGTCGAAGCAGCAGGCGCGGCGCTTGCCGGAAGCCAGCATGTCGCAAGCGGCCGCGATGCGCTTGCCGCGCGTTTCGGCCTTCTTGCCCGAGGTGATCCACTGGATCCAGTCGCGCCGCGCCACCGGCGTGATGTCGTCCCAGGTCGCCTTCGCCGCCGGCTGCGCCGCCAGCGCCTGGCGCAGGTCGGGCGGCACCTTCGGTTCCGGCTCCTTCGCCACCGGTGCGATCTCCACCGCCACCGTCGCGCCGGCCTGCACGCCGGCGGCCTCGCTCAGCTTTTTCTCCACCTTCAGCCAATGGCTGCCGTGCCCGTCCGGCTCCAGCGTGGCCCGGAACGGCGCACCGCCCAGCGTGCCCTCCACCGTCACCTGACTGCGCGAGGGCAATTTTGCGCTGGCCGCCTTGGGCAATACGAGGAACGTCCACGCCGCATTCCCCGGCCGCGCAGGGCGGTGCAGCGCGGCGGCAAAACGGAGCGTGACGGGTGCCTTCGGCCTGGCCATGGCGGGACGATAGCACCGGTTTGCGCGTGGGAAAGTACGTCACGACGCGCGCGCGCGCATTCTCCACCCCAACCCCGACCACCGGCTCGCATGCCGTCCCAGCGCTTCGCGGATCACCGCTTCGCTGCCGGACACGTGCAGTTCGCGGCGGGCGCGGGTGATGGCGGTGTAGACCAGTTCGCGGGAGAGGACGCGGTTGCCGCGGGCGGGCAGGAGCAGCCAGACCGTGTCGAATTCGGAGCCCTGGGCCTTGTGCACGGTCATGGCGAAGGCGGATTCGTGCGCGGGCAGGGCGGCGGGATGGAAGGCGCGCGGTTGCGCGGGGTCATCGCCGGGGAACCAGGCCAGCAACGCACCGTCGTCGTCGCGCAGGCAGATGCCGATGTCGCCGTTGAACAGGCGGTGGCGGTAGCTGTTCTCGGTGACGATCAATAGCTGGCCGTGGAAATGCCCGGGGCCGCTGTGCGACGGGCCGGATGCGCCGTCCTGTGCCAGCAGGCGCTCGATGCGGTCGTTCAGGGTGCGCGCGCCCTGCGGGCCTTCGCGCACGGCGGTGAGGATGCGCAGGCGGGTGGACAGCGCCAGTGCCTGGACCGGATCGGTGGCGGCGGCCAGTGCGCGCCAGTGCGCCAGCAAGGCATCGCGTTGGGTTTGCAGCGGGTCGGCCAGGTCTTCGTGGAAATGCACGTTGGACAGCGTGTCGCTGCGCAGCAGGGCCAGGGCGGTGTCGGCATCGCCTTCGCGGACGGCGGCGGCCAGGGGTGCGAGATGCAGGGTTTCGCTCTGGCGCCAACCGCGCTGGAGGTGGATGCGGATGCCGGGGAATTTCGTGCCGTCGTGCCCGTGCATGCCGTCGCTGTCGTCCACATGCGGGTCGTCATGCGGATGCGAACGGGGATTCGCGGGCGTTGCGTTCGGCGCGCCCGAAGGTGCTCGATCACCGCCTGCGCGGGCACGATGGTTGTCGACATGAGTGCCGAGCAGCGGTCGCAGGGCTTCGGCGGCGTCGGGCTGAAGGCGGTCGCCTTCGCCCGCGGCGTGGAGGATGGCAGACAACACGTCGCCGGCTTCCACCGAGGGCAACTGGTCCGGATCGCCCAGCAGGACCAGCCGCGCACCGTCGGCGACGGCATCGACCAGCTTGGCCATCAGCGGCAGGTCGATCATCGAGGCTTCGTCCACCACCACCACGTCGAACGGCAGCGGGTTGTCGGCGTGGTGGCGGAAGCGCGGCGAATCGGGAAGGGTGCCGAGCAGGCGATGCAGGGTGGTGCCGGTGGTGGGCAGCGCGGCGAGCAGATCGGCATCGATACCGGCGGCGGCCAGCGCCTGTACGGCATGGCGGACGCTTTCGGCCATGCGCTCAGCGGCACGGCCGGTGGGCGCGGCCAGGGCGATGCGCGGTGGCGCGCGGCCGGCCTGGCGCGCCTGCGCGGCCAACAGCACCAGCAGGCGCGCGGTGGTCGTGGTCTTGCCGGTGCCGGGGCCGCCGGTGACCAGCAACAGGGCGTGGCGCAGGGCGAGAGCGGCGGCTCGGGCCTGGCGGTTTTCGTTGGGTGGAGCGCGCCCATCCCGACCTTCCTCTGCAAGCTCGGGAAGGGGTGGATCGCGGGGTGCGGTGCGGGCTTCTTCTGCGTTAGGGAAAAGCGAGGCTTGCGTGGGGGTTTGTTGCTCGTCTTTTGCGTGCGGTGGAAGAGGCCGGCGCTCGCCGGCGTCGCGCTCTCCGCCCGCTTGCGACGGATGCGGATTGCGCGCATGCGCAACACTGTCGCGAAGGCGATCCACATGCCCGACAGGCTGTGCTGCGCCGGGCAGCGTGGCGAGGGAAGCATCCGGGAACAGGCGGGCGAACAACGATGCCAGCGCCGACAGGTCGCCGGGATCGGGGCGATGCGCGGCGATGCGTTGCAGGCCGAGGGCGAGGTTGCGCTCGTATTCGCGGTAGCGGCGCAGGTAGAGCAGGGGCGGCTGACCCGGGGCGGCTTCCAGCACCAGCGGCGCCTGCGGATCGGCGGCGGCGGTGGGATCGTCCGGCGTCGCGACCCAGGACGAAGCGGCGAGTCGGGCCTGCCAGTCGGCGGGATCGGGCCAGGCGATGCCGGCATCGGCATCGAGCAGCGCCTGCGGGTCGGCCAGCGGCAGGCCGGCGTGGCCTTTCGACACGGCCAGCGAGGCCAGCGCGGCGGCAGCCAGCACGGCGTCGGGGGTGGCGGGTTCCAGGCGGCGCAGGCTCTGCGCCAGGGCGTGGTCGAGGGTGCGCAGGTGGCCGGCGAGCCAGAGGGCGTTGAGGAGGGAGGGCGCGTTCATGCGCTTCCACCTGCGCGGTTGCCCCTACTCCGATCTTCTTCCGCTTGCGGGGGAGGCGGCGTTTCCGGATGCGGGCCAGAAGCGTGCCCGGCGAACAGGGCGTCCAGTTCCTGCACCAGTTCCGGCGCGAAGCGTTGCGCGTGCACGCCGGGCGAAGGATGCTGCTCCAGGTCCAGGCCGCGGCAGAACAGGTAGCGGATGCCGCCGAGGTCGCGCGCGTAGTCGTAGCGTTCGCCCAGGCGAAAGCGCAGCCAGCGGTGCAGCGCCAGGGTGTAGATCAGCGCTTGCAGGTCGTATTCGCTGTGCGCCATCGCCTGCTGCATCGACGCCGCGTCGTAGGCCGGCAACTGGTTGGACTTGTAGTCCAGCACGTACCAGCGCCCGTCCTTGCGGTAGGTCAGGTCGATCAGCCCGGTCATCAAGCCTTCCAGCCGCTGCCGCAGGCCGAAGGCGTTGCGTCCGCGCAGCAGGCCGTGGCGGTGCAGCAGCGCCAGCAGCGCCGGCACCGGCGTGGAAGCCATGGCGAAGTGGAACTCGATCTCGGTGCGGCGTTCTTCCGCCGGCAGGTCGGCCAGCCGTCCGCCTTCGGGCAGCACGGTGCCCAGCGTGTGGCCGACCAGCGGCGCCAGTACGGCCAGGCCGTCGGCGAGGTCGGCTTCGGCGTAGCCGCCTTCGCGCAGGGCGTCGGCGATCACCGCGTCCTGCCCGGCCGGCGCGGCATCGCCCGGCCGCCAGTCGCGCCAGGCGGCGAAGTCGGCGTGTTCCAGTGCGGCGTGCATCACCACGCCGAAGCGGCTGCCGGCGAAGCGCGGATCGGCGGCGATGGGCGCGGCGGTTTCGATGGGCGTTTCTTCCGCATCCGCCGCCGGGGCTTCGTCCTCGCCGCCGGGATCGGCCTGCGTCGCCGCGGCCAGCGGATCGGCGCCGCCTTCGGCGTGGGCGAGCTGGGTGAAGCTGTAGACCCACCAGTCGGGCGCGAGGCGGCGCGCGGCGACGCGCGCGGGCGCGACCTCGGCGTCGCGTTCGGCCGGCAGGCGCGGCGGCGGCGGATCGGCCGGGCCTTCGACCACACGCACGTCGGCGTGGCCGCGCAGCGCATCCAGGTCGGCCAGCAGCGGCGCGAGACGGCTGTTGGCGAAGCCGGCCACGTCGCCGGCGGCGATCCACAGTGCGTGCTCGGCGCGGGTCAGGCCAACGTAGAGCAGACGCGCGTCCTCGGCCTGCGCTTCGCGCTTGCCCGCTTCGCCGGCCGCCTTCCACGCCGCATCGTCCTTGTCGACGCGCCAATGCAGCACGCGGCGCGTGCCGTCGTGCACGGCGCGGTGGCGCCCGTGGTCGGGCCGCGCGGTGCCGAGGCCGGCGAAGGGCAGATAGACCAGCGGGTATTCCAGGCCCTTGCTCTTGTGCAGGGTGACGATCTGCACGCGGTGCGCATCGGATTCCAGCCGCAGCAGTTGCGCCTCGTCGTTGGGGTCGGCACCGGCGATGCGCGCCTGCAGCCAGTCGAGCAGGCCATGCAGGCCGAGCGTGCGCGCGGCGGCTTCCTGCAGGTGTTCGCCGAGTTGCAGGTAGTTGGTCAGGCGGCGCTCGCCGTCGAGCAGGCCGAGCAGGCGTTCGGCCTGTTCGGCGCACAGTTCGGAGACCAGCGCGAACGGGCCGCCGCGCTGCCAGCGCTCGCGCCAGTGCAGCAGGCGCGCCTGGTGCCGGCGCTGCGCATCGCCTTCGGTTTCCAGCGCGGCGATGGCGGCGGCGTCTTCGCCCAGCAGCACGGTGGACAGTGCGGCGCGCAGGCGGCCGCTGTCGGAGGGTTGCAGCAGCGCCAGCAGCAGCGCGCGCAGTTCGCCGGCCTCGGCGCTTTCGAACAGGCTCTGCCTGCCGGCGGCCACCGCCGGCACCCCGGCGCGCGCCAAAGCCTGCTGCACGCGCGCGGCCTCCCTGTGGTTGCGCACCAGCACGGCGATGTCGCCGGGGCGCACCGGGCGGCCGTCGATGGCGGTGTTGCCGGCGCGCGCGTCTGACAGCACGCGGTGGATGTCGGCCACGCAGGCGGCGGTGGCGGCCTCGCGCGAACCCTCGGCGTCCAGCGGTCGGTCGTCTTCGCCGTGCAGCAGGCGCAGGGTCAGCGCCGGAGCCGGCGCACCGTCGCGCAGGTAATCGCCGTCGCCGCGCCGACCGCCGGCCTGCACCGGTTCGAAGCGGATGTCGGGATTGGCGAACGCCTCCCGCCCCGCCGCGGCCGCGCCGTCGTACAGCGCCTGGACGGCACGCAGCACCGCCGGGCGCGAACGGAAGTTGTGGCCCAGCGGCGGCGCCTGCACGGTGTGCGGATCGTGCTTGGCCGCCAGGTAGGTGGCCACGTCGCCGCCGCGGAAACCGTAGATGGCCTGCTTGGGATCGCCGATCAGGGCGAGGAAGCGCGCATGCGAACCGCCGGCTCGCGTGCTTTCGAGCGCCAGCGGGCCATGCGCGCTGTCCGCGGAAGTGTCCGGATCGTCTCCGGCGTCCGCGCCGAACACCTTGGCGAAGATCCGCCACTGGCGCTCGTCGGTGTCCTGGAATTCGTCCACCAGCGCGACGCGGTACTGCGCGCGCAGCTTCGCCACCAGCACCGGCGCCTGCGGTCCGTCCAGCGCTTCGGCCACACGCTCGATCAGGTCGTCGTAGGTCTGCACGCGGCGGGTGCGCTTGAACGCATCCAGGCGCCGCCGCGCATCGGCGCGCAGGCGGTGCAGCAACGCGGTGCGCTGGCGCAGTTGCTGGCGCCGCCAAACATCGTCGGCCTCGCACCAGTCGCGCAGCGCGTCGAACAACGGCGACGCCGGTGCGTGCATTTCCTGCCCCGGCTTGCAGAAGGCCGCCAGCGCCGCCGGCAGCAGTTTCTGCACGTGGGTCTTGTCGGTGCGTGGCCAGTCGCCGAGCGCAACGCCGGCGCGCAGTTCGTCGAAGGCCTTGTCGAAGCTGGGCCGGCGGGCGCGGCGGCCGTCGAACGCCTTGCGCTCGAACGCGGCCGCGACGGCGGCGTCCGCATCGGCCAGATGGGCGTCGATGGCCTCGATCAGGCGCGCTGCGCAGGCATCGCGCGCGGCCTGCGCGGTCTCTTCCTGTTCCGCGCCGGTTTCCGCCGGCGCTTCCGGATACAGCGGCAGCGGCCCGCACAGCGCCGGCAGGTCGGCCGCCAGCGCGTCCGGCCCGTTCCACAGCCCGGCCAGTGCGTCGGCGGTTTCCGCGTCGGCCGCGTGCACGCGCCACAGGTCGGCGGCCAGTTCCGCGTACAGCTCGCGCGCATTGCCGAGCAGTTCGCCGGCGTCGAAGCCCTGCCCAGCTTCCAGCGCGTGTTCGCGCAGCACGCGTGCGCAGAAGCCGTGGATGGTGAAGATGGCGGCCAGGTCGGTTTCCTCGGCCGCGATGCGCAGGCGGCGGGCGAGCTGGGCCGGGGTTTCCTCGCCGCCGGCGAGGTGGCGGTCGAGGATGAAGCGGGTCAGCGCGGCTTCGTGGCTGTCGCCTTCGCCGTCGCGCGTAGCGTCGGCGGCCAGGTCGGCGGCCAGCGACAGCCGTTCGCGGATGCGCCTGCGCAGTTCCTGCGTGGCGGCCTCGGTGTAGGTGACCGCCAGCACGTCGCCCATGCGCAGGCGCCGTTCGACGATCAGGC
The DNA here is from genome assembly GCA_937975725.1 of uncultured Pseudoxanthomonas sp. Taxonomy (GTDB): domain Bacteria; phylum Pseudomonadota; class Gammaproteobacteria; order Xanthomonadales; family Xanthomonadaceae; genus Pseudoxanthomonas_A. The sequence continues at coordinate 25,595 of CALJUL010000083.1, forward strand.
GGGTGAACAGCGTGGCCAGCGTCCAGGTCTTGCCGGTGCCAGCGCTGGCCTCGATCAGTTGCACGCCGTCCAGCGTGCGGGTCAGGTAGGCATCGCCGGCGGCGGCTTCGAGGGCGCTCATGCGGCTTCTCCTTCCGCCGCGTCGTCCGTGCGCGCGCGGCCGGTGCGCACCAGGTCGTAGACCCGCAGGCTGGTGCGCTCCAGTGCGCGGTAGTCGGCGTCGCTGGCGAAGGGATCGCGCCCGCGCAGCGCCAAGCGGATCGCCTCGCCCTCGCCTTCGGCCCAGCCGCCGTTGCCGTCGCCGTGCCAGCGCTTCCGGCCGGCCGCGCGGCGTTCTTCCGGATCGGCGTTCCAGATGTCCCAGCCGGTGTAGGGCGCGAACGGCAACGGTTCGCGCAGACCCTGCGCATGCAGGGCGAGCAATTGCCGCAGCGCGTCGCGGGCCTGCGCGGGATCCGGCGCATCGATCACATGCGGACCCGGGCCGCCGTCGCCCCCGTGGAACTGCACCAGCGGCAGATTCGCACCGGCGGCGTTGGCGAGCAGCCAGTCCAGCCCCCAGCGCAGCGCGGCGTTGCCGTTGAGCGCGTCCGCGCGCAACCGCACCAGTCCGCGCGGATGCACGTCGGCGACGCGGCCGTGCAGGCGCAGGCCGTCGATGTCCACCTCGTAGCGTTCGGACGCAGCGACCTCGCCCGCCAGCCAGTCGCGGCGCGCCTGCGCGAACGGGCGGGCCTGCGCCAGCAGCGCTTCGAACTGGCGCTCGCCCAGCGCGCCGGACGGCAGCAGCGCGCGCGCGCGCAGGCGTTCGCGCAGGCCCGCTTCGCGGCCCGCGTCCAGCGCTTCGACCACGGCCTGCTGCAACGTCGCGCGCTCCAGCCCGCGGCCGGGCAGCACCAGCGGCTCCACGTCCTCGGCCTGCTGCACCGGCTCGGGCAGGCGCAGGCCCAGCCGCTGGGCAAGGAAACGGCCGTGCGGATCGGCGAAGGACCGGCGCAGCGCGTCCAGCGACAACTCGCTTCCGGCGGCCGCCGGCGGCGGCAGCGGCTGCGCCAGCCACGGCGCGAGTGCGCGCCGTGCGCCGCCCAGGCGGTCGGCGGCCGGCCGCCAGTGCGCGCGATAGCTGAAGCGACGCGGTTCGCCGGCGTCACCGAAGGCGGCCGGAGCGAACGGCTGCAGGGTGTGGCGGACGATCAGTTTTTCCTTCGCCGCGTCGTCGGCGTGGTAGCGCGCCGCCACGTCCAGCAGTTCGCTGACCAGCACCGAAGGCTCGCGCGCGCTGCCGTCGCGCGGGTCGGCACCGAGATAGCTGACGTAGAACACGTCCTGCGCGGCGGCGAACAGTTGCAGGAACAGGAAGCGGTCGTCCTCGCGGGTAGAGCGGTCGCCGGCGCGGCGGCGGTCGCTGCCGAGTTCAGCGGTGAGGCGGTTGAGGCCGGCAGCGGGATCGCGGCGCGGGAAATCGCCGTCGTTCATGCCCAGCAGGCAGATCACCCGGAACGGCAGCAGCCGCATCGGCACCATGCGGCCCACGCTGATGCCGCCAGTCAGCAGCGGCGCGCGGGTGTCGGCCTGCGACAGCAGGTCGGCGAAATGCGCGCGCACCACTTCCGGCGGCACCGCGGCGGCGTAGCCGGCGGCCTCGGCGTCGCGGGCGAAGCGGTCGACCAGCGTGCGCAGGCGGTCCAGCGCGCGCTGGGCGCGCGGCGCGGCCGGGCGCTCCGGCAGCAGCGCGTCGAGCAGGCGCAGCAGGCGTTCGCGCCACTGCGCCGGCGGCAGCGGCTGGCCCAGGTCGCGGCGCTGGCGGGCCAGTTCGCGCAGCAGGCGGACCAGGGTGTCCAGCGCGTCCAGCGCGCCGCCTTCCAGTTCCGGCCACGGCGCGACGCCGGCAATGTCCTCGTCCGCGCCGCTGGCATGGCCCAGCAGCAGGCGGTCCAGCGCAAACTGCCAGGTGCAGGCGTCGTCGGCCGGCGCGTCGGCCGCGGCACGGTGCGCGGCGTCCAGCCCCCAGCGCGCGCCGGCCGCGCGCAGCCAGCCGCGCAGGCGTTCGATGGCGTCGCTGTCCAGTCCGGACGCTTCGGCGATGGGCGCGCCGGCCAGCAGGTCGAGGATCTCGTCCAGGCCGAAGCGCGACACCGGCAGGTCCAGCAGGCGCAGGAACACTTCCGCCAGCGGTTCGCTCGCCAGCGGGCTGGTGTCGGCCAGCGCCCACGGCAGCGCGTCGTCGTGGCCGGCGCCGCCGAACACCGCATCCAGGTAGGGCACGTAGGGGTCGATGTCCGGCGCCAGCACGGCGATCTCGCGCGGTTGCAGCGGCGGATCGAAGCGGCGGCCTTCGGGCGACGTGGGTTCCAGCAGCGCGCGCAGGCGGTCGTGCAGCACCTGCAATTCGCGCAGGCGGGTGTGGCAGGCATGGACCTGGAGGCTGGGATCGGCCAGGTCGAGCACCGCGCGCGGCGGCGGCACGGCCGGGGCGCGGCGATGGAACAGGTCCGACTGCATCCGCCGCAGCAGGGTGTCGGGGCCGCCCGCGGCCAGCGGATCGGCGTAGACGTCGATCTCGGCGCGCGGATGCACCACTTCGTAGTCGCCCAGCAGAGCCATGAAATCGCGCCCGGCCGCGCCCCAGGCCTGCAGCAGCGGGTTCTCCTGCACTTCGCCGGCGAACAGGTCGGTGCCGCCTTCGCGGCGCCGGTCGCGCAGGGTCTGCAGGTCGCCCCAGTAGCCGCGCGCCGGCGTGGGCAGATAGAAGTGCAGCGTGCCCACCCGCGCCTGCGTCGCCAGCACGCGCAGCACGTCCGGCGACACGTTGAGGGTGGCGAACACCAGCAGCCGCTTCGGCAGGCCCTGCGGCAGCGGACCGTCGTCGCGACCGAAGCGGGCCAGGTAGTCGTGGATGCGCCGCGCGCGGTGCCGGCGCCCCGCCGCGACCGCGCGCCACAGCCGCGCCTGCGGATCGTCCGGGTCGGCGCCGGCCTCCCAGCGCAGCAGCCAGTCGCGGCGCCAGGCCTGGTACTTCTCGAACACGCTGGCCAGTTCGCCGGCCAGGGTCCAGGGCTTGAGCGGGTCGCCGTCGGCCAGCCAGCCGTCGATGGCGGCCAGCGCCGGCGCCGCGCGCACGGCCGGGTCGGCCAGCGCGCCGTACAGCCGCCACTGCATGGCGGCCATGTCCAGGTCGTCGTGTGCTTCGCCCGGCACCGGGGCGGCGTTGGCGTCCAGCGCGCGGGCGACGAATTCGCCGGGAGTGAGGAATTCCAGGTTGGCGGCGATGCCGTACTCGGCCGCCAGCGTGGCCTGCAGCCAGCGGCGCATGGCGACCTGCGGGATCAGCACCACGTCCGGGGCCAGCGGCGACTGCCCTTCCACCGGCCGCCGCAGTTCGTCCGCCAGCAACGCCGCCAGCAGTTCCAGCGAATTGGAGGGATACAGGCGGAAGTCGGGCGTGGGCGCGGCGGCGGGCATCGCGCCATCTTGCCGTACCGCCGTCGCCGCTGCCGAGACGCGGGCAGGGCCCGTGCGGCGGGAACACGGCATCCGGCGCCGCCACGCACGCGGGCAACGCACCGGTACGGTCCCAATAATCAAACCGCGCGGTACGGTTTTGTTCAGTCGCCGGCCGCCAAGCTACCGCGTTGTTTTTCCGTTAACCCACTCTCCGGTCCGCCGACGACGCCCCATGACGCCTGCCGACGCCCCTGCCGTGCACCTGTCCGGCCTCCGCCTCGACCGCGGCAGCCGCACCATCCTGCGCGGCATCGACCTGCGCGTGCCGCGCGGCAGCATCACGGCGGTGCTGGGGCCGTCGGGTTGCGGCAAGTCCACCCTGCTGTCGGCGGTGACCGGCGAGCTGGTGCCGGCCGCCGGCACGGTGGAGGTGTTCGGCCAGCCGGTGCCGCGGCGCAACCGCGAACTGCTGGAGATGCGCAAGGGCATCGGCGTACTGTTGCAGGGCAACGGCCTGCTGACCGATCTGACGGCGGCCGAGAACGTCGCCCTGCCGCTGCGCACGCACACGGCGCTGCCGGACGCGCTCATCGACCGGCTGGTGGACTTCAAGCTGAACGCGGTCGGCCTGCGCGCCGCCGCCGGCCTGTATCCACGCGAACTCTCCGGCGGCATGGCCCGCCGCGTGGCGCTGGCGCGCGCGCTGGCGCTGGACCCGCCGCTGATGATCTACGACGAGCCGCTGACCGGGCTGGACCCGCCCGCCTCGGGCGTGATCATGAGCCTGATCCAGCGCCTCAACGACACCCTGGGCCTGACCAGCATCATCGTCAGCCACCACGTGCACGAGACCCTGCCCATCGCCGACCAGGCGGTGGTGATCGCCAACGGCGGCGTGGTGTTCTCCGGCACGCCGGCGGAGCTCGAAGCCAGCGCCGACCCGCTGGTGCAGCAGTTCCTGCGCGGGCAGCCGGACGGGCCGATCGCGTTCGATGCGGTGAAGCGCGGGGTGGCGGCATGAGCTGGAATCCGGACGCACGCAGGACAAGCGCCCTCCTCCGCATCGCGGGGAAGGGTTGGGGTGAGGACGAGCGCGATGCCGCTCCGGCCTCCGCGTCTGCCCCCATCCGCCCTTCGGGCACCTTCCCCCGCGAGTGGGGGAAGGAACGGTCCCGCACGGGAGACGCCTGCTGATGCCCTTCATCGCCGCCACCCGCTCCCTGGGCCGCGCCGGACTGTTCTCGTTGTCGGTGCTGCGGGCATCGCGGCCGAGCCGCGACCTGTTCGCCGAGCTGACGCGCGAGATCTACAAGATCGGCGCGCGCTCGCTGCCGATCGTGGCCGCCGGCGGCGCCTTCGTCGGGCTCTCGCTGACCCTGCTGGGCTTCCGCGCGTTGCAGACCTACGGCGCCAGCGACCAGGTCAGCGTGCTGATCGGGCTGGGCCTGTACCGGGAACTGGCGCCGGTGCTGACTGCGCTGCTGTTCGTCGGCCGCGCCGGCAGTTCCATCGCCGCCGAGCTGGGCCTGATGCGCGCCACCGACCAGATCAAGGCGCTGGAGCTGATGGCCATCGACCCGGTGGCCAAGGCGGTGGCGCCGCGCTTCTGGGCGGCGGTGCTGACGGTGCCGCTGCTGACCGGCTTCTTCTGCGCCTTCGCCATTGCCGCCGGCTGGTTCGAGGCGGTGCAGGTGCTGGGCATCGACAACGGCAGCTTCTGGCAGATCATGAAGGACGCGGTGGACGTGCACGAGGACTTCCTGCCCGCGTTCCTCAAGGCCGCCGTGTTCGGCGGCACCTCCGCGCTGGTGGCTTCCTACGTCGGCTACCACGCCGAACCGACCATCGAGGGCACCTCGGTGGCCACGACCCGCGCGGTGGTGAACGCCTCGCTGCTGGTGCTGATGTTCAACTTCGTCCTGTCCGCCTTCTTGTTTGGGAGCTGAGCCAATGTCCATCCGCGGACCCCGCCTCGAATTCGCCGTCGGCGCCTTCCTGCTGCTGGCCCTGGCCTCGCTGCTGGTGCTGGCCCTGGCCTCCACCAACATGCGCCTGGGCGTGGGCGGCGGCAGCTACGAGCTGACCGCGCGCTTCAGCAACCTGGGCCAGCTCCGCAGGCAGGCGCCGGTGAAGATCGGTGGCGTGGTGGTCGGGCAGGTGGCCGACATTCAGTTGGACCCGGTCAAATTCGATTCCATCGTGACCCTGTCCATCGATGACAAGTACAAGGACCTGCCGGCCGACACCGCCGCCGGCATCTTCACCAGCGGCCTGCTGGGGGAGAACTACATCGGGCTCTCGCCGGGCGGCGACCCCGAGGTGCTGAAGCCGGGCGAGGAGATCGCCTTCACCCAGCCGGCGGTGGACCTGCTGCAGCTCGCAGGCAAGTACATGTTCAGCGGCGGCGCCAGCGCCGGGGAAAGCGCCCCGGCCGGCGGCGAGACCGCCGCTCCCCCCGCAACGGAAAACCCCCAGCCATGAAGACGATGAAGCGCTCCCTCATGACCGCCGTGCTGTCCTCGGCCCTGCTGGCCGCCGCGCCGGCGGCCGTGTTCGCCCAGGCCGCCGCCGCGCCGGCGCAGGCCAGGCAGAACAGCGCCAGCCAACTGGTGCTGGGCAGCAGCACGCGCATCCTGACCACGCTGGACAAGCGCCGCAGCGAGTTCAAGGCCGATCCGGCCGCGCTGCGCCAGTACGTGACCGGCGAGTTCAACGCCCTGTTCGACGGCGACTACGCCGCGCGCCTGGTGCTGGGCGTGCACGGCCGCGGCGCGTCCGACGCCGACGTGAAGGTGTTCGGCCAGGCGCTGACCGAGAAGCTGCTCTCGGCCTACGGCGCACGCCTGCTGGACCTCAACACGCGGTTGCAGGTGAAGGTGAAGTCCGAATCGCTGCTGCCCGGCGGGCGCGGGGTGAAGGTGGACACCGAGTTCGTGCAGCCGGATCAGACGGTCACCCCGATCGCGTTCTACGCCCGCAACGTGGGCGGCCAGTGGAAGGTCTTCGACGTGGCGCCGGAGGGCGTGTCCTTCGTGCAGACGTTCAAGACCCAGTTCGACACGCCGTTGCGGCAGAAGTCCATCGCCCAGGTGGCGGCGGACCTGAAGTCCGGCAAGCTGCAGGTCAACGGGAATGCCAGCGGCAAGTGAGGCCGGCATCGGCCGCGAGGGCGACGCGCTGGTGTTCACCGGTGCGCTGGACCGCGCCGCGGCCGCCGCGGCATGGCCGCGCGCCGTCGCGCAACTGGCCGGCGTGCAACGCATCGTCCTGACCAATGTCACTGCCGTGGACAGCGCGGGGCTGGCACTGTTGGCCGAGCTGGCCGCACGCCTGCGCGCGGCCGGCGGCACCCCCCGCATCGAAGGCGAGCCTCCCGGGCTGGCCGACCTGCGGGCCGCCTATCGCCTGACGCCGGAACTGGATTTTCCGGCGTAGCCTCCCCCTCATGTCCAGGGAAACGGAATGAACCTGCTCCGCTCCAGCACCGTCGTCCTGCTGGCCGCCTTCATCGCGGCCTGCGCCACGGCGCCCGTGCCTTCGGCCGGCCCGCCGGCCGAGCCGGTGACGATCGACGCCTCCGCGACCGCCGGCGAGGCGCCGTCCGGCCTGCCCGCGACGCCCCCGGTCGACCCGGCCACTGTCGATGCGCCCGCGCCGGCGGACGCCGCCACGGACGCCGACGCCACCGGCGCACCGACCGCTGCCGAAGACGACTTCGCCGCGATCTACGGCCAGTCCGACACCTACGACCCGGTCGCCGACCCAACCCTGCCCGCACCGGCCCAGGCGCCGGCCGGCTACGACCCGTGGGAGAAATACAACCGCAAGGTGCACGCCTTCAACGACGTCGTGGACCGCGCCGTCGCGCGCCCGCTGGCCCGCGCCTACACCACGGTGGTGCCGCGCCCGGTTCGGCTGGGCGTGACCAACTTCTTCAACAACCTGCGCCAGCCGCTGACCATGGCCAACCAGGTGTTGCAGGGCCGCCCGCGCGACGCGGTGCAGTCGCTGGGGCGCTTCGTGATCAATTCCACGCTGGGCATCGGCGGCCTGTTCGACCCGGCCAGCGACCTGAAGATGAAGCGCCGCGGCGAGGATTTCGGCCAGACCCTGGGCACCTGGGGCTGGCGGCGCTCGCGCTACGTCGAGCTGCCGTTCTTCGGGCCGCGCACGGTGCGCGACGTGTTCGGCCTGCTGGCCGACGGCCGCGCCTCGCCGCTGCGCCAGGTGGACGACAACGCCCTGCGCTACGGCCTGCAGGGCGTGCAACTGGTGGACACCCGCGCGCAGTTGCTGTCGCTGGACGAACTGCGCGAAGGCGCGGCCGACGACTACGCGCTGGTGCGCGATTCGTGGCTGCAACGCCGCAACTACCAGATCGAGAGCGACCTGCGCAGCCGCAAGAAGGACGCCAGCGAAGACGACAACCTGCCCGACTACCTGCGCGAGGAAGAGCCCGAGCCCACGGTGCCGGCCGACGCCATGCCGATCCCGGCGATCACGCCACCGGCTTCCTGAGATCCACTGTCGCAGACACGAAAAAGCCGGCTCGCGAGCCGGCTTTTTTCATGCCCGGTGGATCGTCCCGCACGCCTTCCGCCTGTGCGGATCGAGGCGATCCGGTGCGACCATCGGTGAACAGCCGCAGGAAATCATCGCAGCGCATCGGCGCAGGCATCGGCGGCACGCTGCATGGCGCGGAACCTTGGCCGCCAGGGTCCGCGGCACGCTTCACTCCGCGTCGTCGTTCTCCGAGGGAGACGCCAGCGACTGCAAGGTATCCGGCTGGAGCTCGGCCGGCAGGGCACGCTTGGCCTTGCTGCCCAGTTCAGCCAGGCGGCGGGCGCGGTTGAGCGCGGACTGCGGCGAATCCGCGAGCCGGTTGCGCGCGCGACCGAACGCCTGGCTGGCTTCGTCCAGCCGCTTGCCCACCGTGTCGAACTCGGTGAGGAAAGCCGACAGCGCATCCAGCACGCGCCCGCCGGCCTCGCTGATCTCCAGCGCCTGCTTCTGCACCTTGTCGCGCGTCCACAGGCGCTCGGTCACCCGCAGCAGCGCCATCAGCGTGTTGGGCGAGGCGAACACCACCCGGCGGTCGAACGCGAAGCCCTGCAATTCCGGATCGGCACCGAGCGCGGCCGACAGCGCGCCCTCGATGGGGACGAAGGCGATGGTGATGTCCAGCACGTCCTCGCCGACCGCCTTCGGGTAGTTCTTCTCGCCCAGGTCGCGGACGTGCTGGCGCAGGGCCACGGCGTGGCGGCGCAGGGCGTCGTCGTGCTGCTCCGGCGTCGCCGCGTTCATCGCCTCCTGCCAGGCCACCAGGTTGACCTTGCTGTCCACCACGACCTTGCGCCTGTCGGGGAAATCGATCACCACGTCCGGCCGCAGCCGCGCGCCCTCGTCGTCCACCGCGTGCTGCTGGCGCCGGTAGTGCGCGCCCTCTTCCAGCCCGGAGCCGCGCAGCACGCTGTCGAGCATCAGCTCGCCCCAGTCGCCGCGCACCTTGGCGTTGCCCTTCAGCGCGCCGGTCAGCGCCGCGGCCTGCGCCGCCATGTCCTGGTTGAGGGTCTTCAGCTCGCCGACAGCGCCGAGCAGGCTGGCGCGCTCGCGCGATTCCTCGCCGTAGACGGTGTCCACGCGCTGGCGGAACTCGCCCAGCTTGTCGGAGAAAGGCTTGAGCAGGCCCTCGATGTCGGCGCGCGATTGCAGCGTCGCCTGGCGCACGTTCTTCTCGAACTGCTGGCCGCGCTCTTCGAACACCTTGCCGGCCAGCTCGGCGAACGCGCCGGAGAGCTTCTCCTGCGCCTGCTCCAGATAGGCACGCAGTTCCTGCTGCGCCTGGCGCGAATGCTGCAGGTCGGCGCTGGCCTGCGCGTGCTCGCCGTGCAGGCGCTGGTAGGCGGCACGCTGCGCTTCGAGCTGGCCTTCCAGCGCGGCGATGCGCTGCTGCGCCTGCGCCAGGTCAGCCGCGCGCTCGGCCAGGCGCGCGTCGCGCTCGGCCGACAGAGTGGCCTCGCGCTCGATGCGCTGCCGGGCGTCGGCCAGCGCCTGCGCCTGTTCGGAAGAACGCTCGCGCTCGTTGTGCAGTTCCGCCTGCAGGGCCTCCAGCCGCCCGGACTGCTGCGCCGCCTCCACCGCCGCGGCCTGGGCGCGGCCGCGCTCGGCCTCCAGCTCGCGCAGGAAGGCTTCGCCACGCGCGCGGTCCGGGCGGCGCAGCAACAGCGCCGCCAGCAGGACGACGGCGGCAGCGGCCACGATCGGCAACAGAACAAGCAGGGTCTGGGAATCCATGCCGGCAGTGTACCGGCTGCCGTCTCACCGGCTGAGCGCCTGCGGCCTTCGCCAACCTGCGCGGGGCCTATCCGTTCTACGAGTTCGACATGGCCGGGCGCACCGTGCGCTACAAGCGCAAGCAGGGCGACGAGTGGCGCGAATACCGCCCGACCCAGGCCGAAACCGAGCGCGCGCGCCAGCGCTACGAGGCCGCGCCGCCGCCGGTCGCGGCTCCCACGACGCCCTGACGCCGGGGCGGAGGCGCCCGCACCGTCTCCGCTGCGGTCTGCTTCCGCCACGCACCGGCACCCGCGCATGGTGCGGCGCCGATTGCCAGCCACCGGATGCCCGCTTAGGCTGCCCCGGCCCGGGGCGAGGAGTCGGCCGCGGGCGTTCCCATCACTCGCGATTCGGCGCCGGCCCATGGCCACTGGTGCGCAACCCGTCGACGCACACGAGGAGTTTCCATGACCTGGCTACGCCGCAAATCGATCGACCGGATCACCGAGCACGAGGAAGGGCGGCGGCTGGTGCCCACGCTGAGCTGGCCGCACCTGGTGGCGCTGGGCATCGGCGCCATCGTCGGCACCGGCATCTACACGCTAATCGGCGTGGGCGCGGACAAGGCCGGGCCAGCGGTGCTGCTCTCCTTCGTCATCGCCGGCGTGGTCTGCGCCTGCGCGGCGCTGGCCTACGCCGAACTGTCCACGATGATGCCGGCCGCCGGCAGCGCCTACACCTACAGCTACGGTGTGCTGGGCGAGACGATCGCCTGGATCGTGGGCTGGAGCCTGATCCTGGAATACTCGCTGGTGGTCAGCACGGTGGCGGTGGGCTGGTCCGGCTACTTCGTCGGCTTCCTGGAATGGCTGCAACAGAACTTCGGCTGGAACATCACCCTGCCCGCGGCGCTGGCCGCCGGGCCGCACGCCGGCGGCGTGCTCAACGTACCGGCCATCGTCATCACCTTCGCCGTGGCCGGCCTGCTGATCACCGGCACCCGCGAGAGCGCCACCCTCAACGCCTTCCTGGTGGTGTTCAAGCTGATCGCGCTGGCGGTGTTCATCGCCGTGGCGCTGCCGGCCTTCAACCCGGACAACCTGCAACCGTTCATGCCCTACGGCTTCCCGAAGGCGCTGGGCGCCGACGGCGTGGAGCGCGGAGTGATGGCGGCGGCGGCGATCATCTTCTTCGCCTTCTACGGCTTCGACGCCATCTCCACCGCGGCCGAGGAGACCAAGAACCCCGGCCGCGACCTGTCCATCGGCATCGTCGGCTCGATGATCGGCTGCACGCTGATCTACATCGTGGTGGCGCTGGCCGCGGTCGGCGCGATGAGCTACACCGTGTTCGGCAAGAGTGCCGAGCCGCTGGCGCTGATCATGCGCGAGCTCGGCCACGGCACCGCGGCGCTGGTGATCGGCGTGGTCGCCATCATCGCCCTGCCGACGGTGCTGCTGGCGTTCTTCTACGGGCAGAGCCGCATCTTCTTCGTGATGTCGCGCGACGGCCTGCTGCCGCGCGGACTGTCCAAGGTCAGCCCGCGCACCGGCACGCCGGTGGCCATCACCGTGTTCACCGCCGTGCTGGTGGCGGCGCTGGCGGGCGTGGCGCGGCTGGACGAGATCGCCGCGCTGGCCAACGCCGGCACGCTGGCGGCCTTCGTGGCGGTGGGCGTGTGCCTGCTAGTGCTGCGCGCACGCGAACCGGAGCGCCCGCGCGTGTTCCGCACGCCGCTGGCCTGGGTGGTCGGCCCGGTGGCGATCCTGGGCTGCCTGTACCTGTTCTGGAGCCTGCCGCAGAAGACGCAGCTCTGGTTCCTGCTGTGGAACGCGGTCGGCATCGTGGTCTACCTGGCCTACAGCCGCCACAACAGCGTGCTGGCGAAGGGCCGGGGCGCCTGATTCCACCTCACGCATCCCCTGTAGGAGGGGCTTCAGTCCGCGCCGCGATGGCACGTCCGTACTCCACGATGGCGAACGCGTCGCAGCGCGCCCATCGGGTGAACCGTGGGATTGGGGGCTTTCGGTTGGATTCCCGGTCGGGGCTGAAGCCCCTCCTACATGCAGCCTCGCGCTTGCGATGATGCGCGCGGAACGCGCCATACGCCGGCGTGTGCATGCGTTCCGCTTCATTCCCGGCGCTTGCGGCACTAAGATGCCGCGCAGGCAAACCACCCCCGGGTTACGACGTTGATCATCCATCCCAAGGTCCGCGGCTTCATCTGCACCACCACCCATCCGCTCGGTTGCGAGCTCAACGTGCGCGACCAGATCGCCGCCACGCGCGCGCAGGGCGTGCGCAGCGACGGGCCGAAGAAGGTGCTGGTGATCGGCGCGTCCAGCGGCTACGGCCTGGCCGCGCGCATCAGCGCGGCGTTCGGCTTCGGCGCGGACACGCTGGGCGTGTTCTTCGAGAAGTCGGGTAGCGAGAAGAAGGCGGGCACCGCCGGCTGGTACAACTCGGCCGCGTTCGACAGGTTCGCCAAGGAAGCCGGCCTGTACAGCCGTTCGATCAACGGTGACGCGTTCTCCGACGAGGCGCGCGCCAAGGTGATCGAACTGATCAAGACCGAGATGGGCGGCCAGGTCGACCTGGTGGTCTATTCGCTGGCCTCGCCGGTGCGCAAGCTGCCGTCCACCGGCGAACTGAAGCGCTCGGCACTCAAGCCGATCGGCGCGCCCTACACCTCCACCGCCATCGACACCAACAAGGACGCCATCGTCCAGGCGACCATCGAGCCGGCCACCGAGCAGGAGATCGCCGACACCGTGACGGTGATGGGCGGGCAGGACTGGGAGCTGTGGATCGACGCGCTGGACAAGGCCGGCGTACTGGCCGACGGCGCGCGCACGGTGGCCTTCAGCTACATCGGCACCGACATCACCTGGCCGATCTACTGGCACGGCGCACTGGGCCGCGCCAAGCTGGACCTGGACCAGACCGCGCAGCGGCTGGACGCGCGCCTGCAGAAGACCGGCGGCACCGCCAACGTGGCCGTGCTGAAGTCCGTCGTGACCCAGGCCAGTTCGGCGATCCCGGTGATGCCGCTGTACATCAGCATCGTGTTCAAGGTGATGAAGGAACTCGGCCTGCACGAAGGCACCATCGAGCAGCTCGACCGCCTGTTCCGCGAGCGCATGTACCGCGCCGACGGCGCGCCGGCCGAGACCGACGACGAGAACCGCCTGCGCCTGGACGACTGGGAACTGCGCCCCGAGGTGCAGACGGCGGCCAAGGCGCTGTGGCCGCAGGTCACCACCGAGAACCTGTTCGCGTTGACCGACTACGCCAACTACAAGCACGAGTTCCTCAAGCTGTTCGGCTTCGAGCGCGACGACGTGGACTACGACGCCGACGTGGACCCGGACGTGAAGTTCGACTGCATCGAGCTGTCGCCGGAAGGCTGAGCCACGCGCTTGTGCGGCATACCGGAAGGCGGGCCTAAGCCCGCCTTTCTTTTTGGCTTATGCGGCCCGGCTCCTGATCTTCTCCATGCAGGAGCGACGCAAGTCGCGACCGCAAGGCCGGAGAAGCCTTGGACGCGGATCGACACGGATGGGCGCGGATCAATGCGCAGGCAGGTGCCTGCCTCTGCCCGTTGCCTTTCTGCCAGTCGATACACGCCGTTGCACGCGATGCTCGGGCATACGTCATTCCATCGGTGCTTTCGCGCGTTCGTGCGCTGTCGTAGCACTCGGAGTGGGTGGTCGCGACTTGCGTCGCTCCTACAGGGGAGATGAGGTGAGGGTGATCGGCGATTTCAGCGCAACGCCGGTGCGCAATCCGGGCCCAGCGCGCGGATGCGGAGGTTGCGCAGGCTGACCGTGGCGCCGTGGTCCTGGAAACCGATGTGACCGCGTCGCGCCGTGGCGAAATCCGCCTGCCCGGCGAACTTGCTGGCGGCCACGCGCCGTTGCCAGTCGGCGCTGTCCAGATCGTAGGCGGCGACGCGCCGGCCGTTGAGCCAGTGCTCCACGCGCGCACCGCAGGCCACCACACGCGCATGGTTGTAGGCATCCATGGGGCGCAGCGCCGCATCGGTCGGCGCGACCAGGTCGTAAGCCGCACCGGCGCGGTGGCTGGGGTCGAAGCGGTCTTCGGCCGTGCGGTCGTCGAGCAACTGGTATTCCACCGCGCGCGCCCACACCGGTTCAGCATCCACGGCACGGTAGAACAGGCCGCTGTTGCCGCCGGGCGCCAGCCGCCATTCCAGTTCCAGCTCGAAATCGCCGAAGCTCGCCTCGCTGACGATGTCGCCGCCGCCGGGCGCGGCCAGCACCAGCGCGCCGTCGACCACGCGCCAGCGCGGGTCCAGCGTGGCCTTGCCGACGTTGCGCCAGCCCTGCGTGGTGCGTCCGTCGAACAGTGGTTGCCAGTCGGATGCCGGCTGCGCGGACGGCGCGCCCGCGCAGCCGGCGGCCAGCGGCACGACCAGCGCCAGGGCCGCGATGCGGAGCGCGTTCATTCCAGCACCTTCTCCGCATCCACGATGTCCACGCCCAGCATCTGCCCGAGCAGCGCGTCCATCCACGGTTTGTGCGATGCGCCGACGATGGACAGCACGCGCGCGCCGGGCCGCTCGCGGAACGCGGCGCGCACGTTGGCGGCCATGCGCAGGTTGCGCGTTTCCCAGCCGGCCACGTAGTGCCGGCCGTACTGCTCCGGCGACGGCTCGGCCAGTGCGGCGCCGAAATCGGCGGCCAGCGCGACGCGCAGGTAATCCGGGCCGTTGAGGAAGCGGTACAGCGGCAGCAGGTCGTCGCTGGCGGTCAGCGCGGTTTCCCGTTCGCGCGCGGCGAGCGCTTCCGGCGTGGCGGTGTTCCAGGCCGCCTGGATGGCGCGGTCGTAGGCGGCCTCGTCACGCGGCTGCAGGCTGTCGCCGGTGTGGTCGTCCATCGGCACCACGCGCTCCAGGCCCAGCCGCACCGCCAGGCGCGCGCCGATCTGGAAGTTCTCGTTGGGGTTGCGTTCGCGCTTGCGCATCGCCGCCACCAACGCGTCGTCCAGGCCGTCGCCGGTGCGGCGCTCGGCCTCCGGCAGCCGCCACCACTGCACCAGCGCCGAGGCGGTGTCGCCCGCCGCCAGGAAGACCGCGGCCAAGCGTCGGCGCTGCGCGGGCGTGGCATCGGCCAGGCCGCCGGCCAGCAACCGCTCCGCCTCGGCGATGGCGGCCGGCACGTCCAGCCCGGTCGCCGCGCGCGCGGCAGCGGTGTCCGGACAATAGTCTTCGACCACCTGCGCACCGTACACGGCGTGGTGGCGCCGCATCAGGTCGCAGGTTTCGCCGGGCAACGCCTCGATGGTGATCACGTCGGGCCGGAAGCCCGCCAGCCGGTCCAGCAACGGGGCCAGCGATGCGGCGCGGAATCCTTCGCCCAGCGACGACAGGTGCGTGGTGCCGAGCACCAGCACCTGCGAGCGCGGCCCGGCCATGCCGTCGTCCAGCCGCGACAGGTCCACCTGCGCCGAAGCGGGCACGGCCGCGGCCACTCCCAGCACCCATCCCGCGAACCATGTGCGCATGCGCCACTCCCAAGCAAAAGATGCGAGCGATGATCCCGGAGCGCGCGCCCGCGGGAATGTGCCATCAGTCTAATGCGTCGCAGCACCCACGCCTTTCGTCGCTTCCGCAGAAGCGGCGTCAGCCGCGACCGCACGGCCGAAAAAGCCGTAGACACGGATCAACGCGGATGAACACGGATCGAACCATCCGCCTCGATCCGCGTCTTTCGCTCCGATCCGCGTCGGAATGCCTTGGCTTGTCCTGCCTTATCCGCGTTGATCCATGCCGATCCGTGGCCCGAAGGCGTTTGATTCGTGCGGTCGCGGCTGAAGCCGCTCCTACAGGGAGAGCGGGCGGTTGGATCAGTCCACCACGCGGCAGAAGACGGCCTTGAGGTAGCGGGATTCCTGCACGTGGGCCATGAAAGGATGGTCGGGGCCGGCGCCGGCGACCTTTAGGATCTGGATGGTGCGGCCGGAGAAGTAGGCGGCGCGGCGCAGCATGTCCAGGAACTGCTCCTCGCTGACCAGTCCCGTGCACGAGAACGTGGCGAACAGGCCGCCGGGCTTCACCACGCCCAACGCCAGCTTGTTCATGTCCAGGTATTTCTTCAGCGCGGCGATGACCTGCTCGCGGTCGCGGGTCATCTTGGCCGGGTCCAGGATCACCACGTCGTACCGTTCGCCGCGGTTGGCCGCGTCGCGCAGGTACGGGAAGATGTCGGCCTGCACGAACTTCGGCCGCACGTGGTTGAGCTTGGCGTTGCCCTTGGCGATCTGGATCACGTCCTGGTCGATGTCCACGCCGACCACCTCGGTCGCGCCGCGCGCCGCCGCGTACACCGCGAAGCCGCCGGTGTTGCAGCACAGGTCCAGCACGGTCTTGCCTTCGACCTGCCGGCTCAGCCACTCGCGGTTCTCGCGCTGGTCGGCGAAGAAGCCGGTCTTGTGCGCGCCGGCCGGGTCGGCGCGGAACTTCACGCCGTGTTCGGTGATGACCTCGGCTTCGGTCGTGGTGTTGCCGTGGAAGTCGAAGCTCTCCTGCTTCTGCACGTGCTCGTCGGCGAAGCTGTGGAAGCGGCAGCCGGGGAACTGCTCGCGCAGCGCTTCGTAGATCCATTCGCGGTGGCGGAACATGCCGGCGGCGAAGAATTCCACCACGATCAGGTCGCCGTAGCGGTCCACCACCAGCCCGGACAGGCCGTCGCCCTCGCTGTGCACCACGCGCCAGGCGTCGCTCACCGCATCCAGCTTCAGCACGTCGCGGCGCAGCGAGACGGCCTCTGCGATCCTGCGCGAGAACCAGCCCGCGTCCACCGGCACGTCCGGATGCGTCTCCAGGATGCGTACGGCGATGCGCGAATGGCCGTTGTAGAAGCCACGGCCGATCCACTCGCCGTCCACGCCGACCACGTCGACGATGCTGCCGGGCTTGGGCTTGGCGGTCGGCTTCTCCACCAGTTTCTGGAAGATCCACGGGTGGCTGGAACGCCAGGCGTTCTTCAGGCGGACGACGGGGTTGGCGGTATTCATGAACGGCATTTTACCCGGGCGGTTGACCGTGCCGGGCGCCACCCGGACAATCGCCGGCAGAAGGGGAGTAGCTCCCGACGTGCAGGCCGTCATTTCGAGCGTTCGCGCTCCGGTCCCACGGCAGCCCACGGGCTGTGAGCGAGACCTTCGCCGCAACGGCGAAGGCACCCCGGCTCCCGAGATCGATCGGCGCCCCAAGGTGGCGATGCCCGCGGCCGTCCTCCTCTTCGATACGGGAATCCCGATGGAAACGATTGGCAACTTCTGGCTGTGGGCCGGCTTCGGCGGCCTGGTGGTGATCGCGCTAGTGGCCGACCTGGTGCTGATGCGCCACGGCGGGCCGCACAAGGTGACGTTCAAGGAAGCGCTGTGGTGGAGCCTGGGCTGGGTCGCCCTGGCGCTGCTGTTCAACGGTGGGCTGTGGTGGTACGTGAACCAGAGCGCGGGCCTGGCCGAGGCCAACCGCGTGGGCCTGGAGTTCCTGACCGGCTACCTGGTCGAGAAGTCGCTGGCGATGGACAACATCTTCGTGTTCCTGATGCTGTTCGGCTACTTCGCGGTGCCGGAGGAGCAGCGCCAGCGCGCGCTGATGATCGGCGTGCTGGGCGCGATCGTGCTGCGCGCGGGCATGATCCTGGCCGGCGCGGCGCTGGTGGCGCAGTTCCACTGGGTGCTGTACGTGTTCGGCGTGTTCCTGCTGGTCACCGGCGTGAAGATGTGGCTGGCGGCCGGCAAGGCGCCGGAGATGGACAAGAACCCGGTGCTGCGCTGGATCACCGGCCACCTGCCGCTGATCAACCGTTACCACGGCAGCGCGCTGTGGATCGGCCGCGGCAAGCGCCGCCGCTACACGCCGCTGTTCGTGGTGCTGGTGATGATCGCGGTGACCGACGTGATCTTCGCGGTGGACAGCATCCCGGCCATCTTCGCCATCACCACCGATCCGTTCATCGTGCTGACCTCCAACGTGTTCGCGGTGCTGGGCCTGCGCGCGATGTTCTTCCTGCTCGCCGGCATGGCCGACCGTTTCCACCTGCTGCCCTACGGGCTGGCGGTGGTGCTGGGCTTCATCGGCGGCAAGATGCTGCTGGTGGACGTGGTGAAGATCCCAGTGCCGGTCTCGCTGGCAGTGGTGGCGGCCATCCTGGGCGGCACCATGGCGCTCAGCATGCTGCGCCCGCCGCGGGAGGCGGCCGGCGGCTGACCGGCGGTCGCCCGGCGGCGGCATCCCAACGGCGGGATGCTGCATCCGCCGGGCGCGCGCCGCCGCGGCCCTTGCAAACGGCCGCGGCGGGCGCCATCCCCTTGCCATGGACCTGCATCCCGACGATCCGGCGTTCGATCCGGAAGCCCAGCGCCGCCACGACCGCGGCCGGCTGCTGCGCGCGCTCAATCTGAGCCTGGTCTTCGTGCTGCTGCTGGCCGTCGTCTATTCGGCGCAGGGCAGCTTCGACGTGCGGCCGTACACCATCGTGCCGCTGTCCGCCGACGGGCTGCTCGGCCTGCTGACCGCGCCGCTGCTGCATGGTTCGCTGGAGCACATCGCCGCCAACGCCTCGGCGCTGCTGATCCTCGGCACCCTGGCCGGCGCGGTGTATCCGAAGGCCACGCTGCGCGCGATCCCGCTGGTGTGGCTGGGCGCGGGCCTGGGCCCGTGGCTGCTGGCCGAACCCGGCACGCACACGCTGGGCGCCAGCGGCCTGACCCACGGCCTGATGTTCATGGTGTTCATGCTCGGCCTGCTGCGCCGCGACCGCGCCGCCATCGCCGCCGGCATGATCGCGTTCCTGTTCTACGGCGGCATGGTGCTGACCGTGCTGCCGCGCGAGGCCGGCGTGTCGTGGCAGGCGCACCTGGGCGGCGCGGCGGCGGGCCTGCTGGCCGCCTTCCTGTTCCGCCGGCTCGATCCCGCGCTGCCGCGCAAGCGATATAGCTGGGAACTGGAAGAGGAACAGGACGGCGCCGAGCGCGACGAAGCCGACGAACTGGAACCGCCGGCTCCGCGCAAAGTGCCGGTGCTGTGGCACCGCCCGGAACCGCGCGCGGAGGAACGCGGCGTGGTGCTGCGGTTCCCGCCGCGCGAACCGCCGCCGCAATAGATCGGCCGCGCGCCGCGGACTGGCGGCGGCGGAAGCGGCACGTATAGTGGGGGCCCTTGCCGCAGGACGATCCCAAGGATGCACGATCAACTCACGAAAGGCTGGCGCGCGCTGGCCTGCCTGGCGTTCCTGGCACTGGGCCAGGCGCATGCCTCGCCGGTGGAAGACGACGGCCACCGCTACCGCGTGATCGGCTACGTGTCCGACGCGCGCGAACTGCCGCCGATCAGCGCGCGCAAGCTGGACGTCATCAACTTCGCCTTCGCCCACGTCAACGAGGCGCACGAAGTCTTCCTTTCGGGAGAGACCGCACCCGCCTCGCTGGCGCACCTGGTGAAGCTGCGCGAAACCAACCCGGCACTCAGGATCGTGCTGTCGGTCGGCGGCTGGGGCGCGGGGCATTTCTCCGAAGCCGCACTGACCGACGCCACGCGCGCGCGTTTCGCCGAGACCGCGGTGGAACTGGTCCGCCGCCACGACCTGGACGGCGTGGACATCGACTGGGAATACCCCGCTCATCCCGGCCCGGGCATCAGCCACCGGCCGGAGGACAAGGCCAACTTCACCCTGCTGCTGGAAGCGCTGCGCGCGCGGCTGGACGCGCTGGGCCGGGAACAGGGCGGCCGCGCCTACCTGCTGACCATCGCCGCCGCCGACGGCGAGGCCGCGCGCGGGCTGGAGATGCAGCGCATCGCCGCCGTGCTGGACTGGATCAACCTGATGACCTACGACTTCCACGGCAGCCTGACGCCGACCACCGGCCACCACGCCGGGCTGCATGCTTCGCCCGCGGTGCCGGGCGCGCGCACCACGGCGCAGGCGGTCGAGGAATTCCTCGCCGGCGGCGTGCCGCCGCGCAAGATCAACGTCGGCCTGGCGTTCTACGGCCGCACCTTCGACGAAGTGGAGCCCGGCCGGGACGGCCTGGGCCAGCCGTTCCACCGCGGCGGCGGCTACGTCTCCTGGCAGCGCATCGCCGCCGAGCACCTGCACGGCGGCGCGTTCGCGCGCCACTGGGACGACGCGGCGCAGGCCGCCTGGCTGTGGGATCCGCAGCAGCGGCGCATGATCAGCTACGAGGACCCGCAGGCCCTGCGCGCCAAGGTCGCCTACGTGCGCGAGAAGGGCCTGGGCGGGGTGATGTACTGGGAACAGAACCAGGACCCGGACGAAACCTTGCTCGACGTCGTCCGCGCCGCGCTGTTCCCCGCCGCCTCGCCTTGATCAGATCGTCCTGATCGCGCCGCCCTGATCGCATCGTCCCGGCGCCGGCAGTGCCGGCGCCGCGGCGGGCCTCAGAACCGCGCGCTGAACTCCACGCCCCAGGTGCGCGGCTCGTTGAGGAAGCCGGTCAGGTTGTTGAAGTCGATGCCGCCGACGATGCGGGTCTGGTCGGTGATGTTGCGGCCGAACAGCGCCACCTCGTAGTCGCCGTAGTTCCAGCCGTAGCCCACGCGCAGGCCGCCTTCCAGCGAAGACCGGCCGGTGAACTCGCGCGACTCGTACAGGAAGAAGTTCACTTCGCTGCGGTAAGCCCAGTCGGTGTAGACGTACAGCTCCCTGCCGTCGCCCAGGCCGATGCCGTAGCGCGCGGTCAGGTTGTGCACCCACTTGGGCGCCTGCGGCAGGGCGTTGCCGTTGATGTGGTAGAGCCCGGTGGGGTCGCCGCTGACCGGGTCCAGCACCGGCGCATCGGTCACGGTGCAGCCGCCGCCGCAGCCCGGCACGGCCAGGTTGCGGTCCTTGATCTCGGTGTCGTTGTAGCTGCTGCCCAGGGTGACCAGCAGGTGGTCGGTCAGGTACGCCTCCAGGTCCAGCTCGAAGCCCTGGCCCAGGCTCTTGTCGGCGTTGAGCAGGGTGGCGATGTTGGAACCGCCGCCGACGGCGATGATCTGCTGGTCGTTCACGTCGTAGCGGAACACGTTGAAGCCGATGCGCGCGCGCTTGTCCCACAGGTCGGCCTTGACGCCCAGTTCGTAGGAGATGACCTCCTCCGAATCGGCCGTGGAGACGCCGCCGTTCGGCGCGCCGGCGGCGGCGAACAGCAGGCGGCCCTGGATCGACGGCGCGCGGAAGCCCTTGGCGACGCGGCCGTAAACGTTGACGTCGTCGTTGACCGCATACACCGCGCTCAGGTCCCAGCTCACGTCGTCCACGTCGGTGCCGACGGTATAGGGGCCGCCGGCCGGGGCGCCGAACGGCGCGGCTTCCAGCACGCTGGCGCTGAAGTCCTTCTTGTCCTTGGTGTAGCGCACGCCGCCGCGCAGCTTCAGCCGCTCGGTGGCGGCGTATTCGCCGGAGGCGAACACGGCCCAGGCGGTATTCTCCTGCTGCTGCACGGCATGACCGGCGCGCGGGTTGCCCGGCGCCAGCGAGTCGTAGTTGAAGCTGTCGATGGTGATGTCCTCCTTGAACCAGAACACGCCCGCCTGCCAGTTGAACTTGCCGGCGTAGTCCGATTCCAGGCGGAACTCCTGGGTGATCTGCTTGTGGTCGGGCAGGCCGTCGGCCGATTCGGAAGCGAACGGGATCAGGCCGGGGCCGGAGTTGCCCGGGCCGAGGAACGCCGCGCCGTAGCCGCCGTCGATGTCGCCGCGGTTGAGCGACTCGGCAGTCTCGTAACCGGTAATCGAGTACAGGCTGACGTCGCCGAAGTCCCAGCTCAGGCGCGCGCTGCCGCCCCAGGTGTCCAGCCAGGAGAAGTTCTGCCCGTCGATGGCCACCTTGTCCTTGTCGAAGCCGGCCACGAAACGGTTGCTGCCCGGGTCGATGATGTTGGCGCGGAACAACCGCGCGGTGCCGTTGAGGTGGCGCTTGTGCAGGTTGAGCAGCGCTTCGAACGCCTCGCCCTCGTACAGGAACTGCACGCGCGCGGCGGCCTCGTCGTAGCCCTCAAAGCCGTCGCTGCTGCCGGCCGCGTAGGTGTTGGCCACCCAGTCGTCGCGGCGCTGGTACAGCGCCGACACGCGTGCGGACCAGCGCTCGCTCAGCGGGCCGCCGACGGCGCCCTCGAAGTTCCACATGTCGTCGCTGCCGTAGGCGACCTGCGCGTAGCCGCCCAGCTCGCGGGTGGGCTTGGCCGATTCGAACTTGACCACGCCGGCCGGCGTGTTGCGGCCGAACAGCGTGCCCTGCGGGCCGCGCAGCACTTCGATGCGCTCCAGGTCGAATACCGGGAAGCCCTTCAGCAGCGGGCTTTCCTGCACCACTTCGTCGTAGATCAGCGAGACCGGCTGCGAGGCGTTGAGGTCGAAGTCGGTGTTGCCCAGGCCGCGGATGTAGAAGCGCGGGAAGGCGCGGCCGTAGGAGGATTCGATGTTCAGGCTGGGCACGCGCGCGGACAGGAAGCGCACGTCGTTGCCGCCCGAGCCCAGCACGTCCAGCTTCTCGGCGCTGACGCTGGAGATGGAGACCGGCACGTCCTGGATGTTCTCGACCTTACGCTGCGCGGTCACTTCCAGCGTGTCCAGCGTGGTGGCGCTTTCCGGCACCGGGGCGGCGGGCGCGGGTTCCTGGGCGAGCGCGGTGCCGAAGGGCAGCAGCGCGGCGACGGCGAGGGCGAGTCGATGCGGCCGGGCGGCGGCAGGACGGAGAGGTGACATGGCGGTGGCGTTCCGATGGGGGGGAGGAAGGGGCGCCAGGCGGCGCCAGCACACGAATGTTGCAATACAGCAACAAAGACGGGCAATGGCCGGATGTCACCCCGCCGGAATAAGGTAATGCCAATTCTTGCAGTTCGCGGGCCCGGCGCTTCCCGCCCGGCGCGGCCGCAACCCGGCAGTGACCATGGGCAGTGACGGCCGCGCGGATGCCCGGGCTAGACTCCGCCCTCCCCTGCCTCCAGGAATCCCGCCATGACCCACTGGTACTTCCATACGCCCGGCGACAACCTGCGCCACGGCCCGCTGGACGAGGAGGCCGCGCGCGCCTTCGCCCAGTGCACGCCCGCCGCGCTGGCCTGGCGCGAGGGCATGCGCGAATGGAAGCCGGTGCGCGAGCTGCCGGAGTTCGGCGCCCCCGGGGCGCCGCCCCCGCACCTGCCGCCGTTGCCCGGCAGCGGCGGGCGTGGCCGCGCCGACGAGATCGACTTCCGCATCGTCGGCCACGACATGCAGTTCGTCGAAGTGGAGCTGGACCCGGGCGAGAGCGCCATCGCCGAGGCCGGCGCGCTGATGTTCAAGGACAGCGCGGTGCAGATGGATACCGTGTTCGGCGACGGCAGCCACAGCGGCCAGGGCGGCGGCTTCATGGACAAGCTGTTCTCGGCCGGCAAGCGCGTGCTGAGCGGCGAGAGCCTGTTCACCACGCTGTACACGCACACCGGCCAGGGCAAGGCCAAGGTGGCGTTCGCCGCGCCCTATCCCGGCACCGTGCTGGCGATGAAGCTGGACGAGCACGGCGGCCGCCTGATCTGCCAGAAGGACAGCTTCCTGGCCGGCGCGCGCGGGGTCAGCATCGGCATCCACCTGCAACGCAAGATCCTGACCGGCCTGTTCGGCGGCGAGGGCTTCATCATGCAGAAGCTGGAAGGCGACGGCTGGGTGTTCGTGCACGCCGGCGGCACCGTGGTGGAGCGCGAACTGCGCGCCGGCGAGCGCATCGACGTGGACACCGGCTGCGTGGTTGCCTACCACGCCAGCGTCAACATGGACGTGCGCCCGGTCAGCGGCATCAAGAGCATGTTCTTCGGCGGCGAAGGCGTGTTCCTGGCCACCCTGACCGGCCCGGGTAAGGTCTGGCTGCAATCGCTGCCGTTCTCGCGCCTGGCCGGTCGCATGCTGCAGGCCGCTCCGCAGGGCGGCGGCCAGAACCGCGGCGAAGGCTCCGTGCTCGGCGGCCTGGGCCGCATCCTCGACGGCGACAACAGCTTCTGATCCATGCAGGAGGGGCTTTGACCCCGACCGCGACCCGAACCGCCTTCCGGCCACGGGTGAACGTGGTCCGGTGCGGATGAGATGAAGCGAGGCCGAAGCGTTTTTCGACACGGATCGCTGTGGGAGCGACGTCAGTCGCGACGGCCTGCCGGAGATTCCTGTCGCGACTGACATCGCTCCCACAGGCCGGATGTGTCGCCCCGATTCGGGGAAAGACAGTTCGCCGGGATTCGGGGATCAGCGTGTATGCTCCGCCGCCTACGCTCCTGCCCGCGCCCGTCCCATGCACCCGTTCCGCCGTCCGCGCCCCCTGCTCCTGCTGTGCAGCGCCCTGCTCCTGGCCGCCTGCGGCGGGGACAACGTCCGCCCTGCCCCGCCGCCCGCGACGGTCGTCCCGGCGACGCCGGCGCCCAAGGTCAGGGTGGGCATCGCGCTGGGCGGCGGCGCGGCCAAGGGCTTCGCCCACATCGGCGTGATCAAGATGCTGGAGGCCAACGGCATCGAGCCGCAGGTGGTGTCCGGCACCAGCGCCGGCAGCGTGGTCGGCGCGCTGTACGCCAGCGGCATGGACCCGTTCCAGATGCAGAAGCAGGCGTTCGCGCTGGACGAGGCCAAGATCCGCGACGTGCGCCTGTTCTCCGGCGGCCTGGTGCAGGGCCAGAAGCTGCAGGACTACATCAACGAACTGGTCGGCGGCCGCAACATCCAGCAGTTGAAGAAGCCGTTCGCCGCCGTCGCCACGCAACTGGAGAACGGCGAGCGCACCGTGTTCGTGCGCGGCAACACCGGCCAGGCCGTGCGCGCGTCCAGCAGCATTCCCGGCGTGTTCGAGCCGGTGGCGATCGGCAAGGCCAGCTACGTCGACGGCGGCGTGGTCAGCCCGGTGCCGGTGGACGCGGCGCGGCAACTGGGCGCGGATTTCGTCATCGCCGTGGACATCTCCACCAAGGCGCCCGGCACCAAGCCCGACAGCATGCTGGGCATCGTCAACCAGTCCATCGGCATCATGGGCCAGCGCCTGGGCGAACAGGAACTGGCGCGCGCCGACATCGTCGTGCGCCCCAAGGTCAACGACATCGGCCCGGCCGATTTCGAGCAGAAGAACAACGCCATCCTGGAAGGCGAACGCGCCGCGCTGGCGGCGATGCCGCAGATCAAGGCCAAGCTGGCCGAACTGCAACGCACCCGCAACGCCGCGCACGCCGCCCGGCACGCACCGCCGCCGAAACCCGACCCGCGCTGCCTGGAAGAACCCTCGCGCCTGGGCCGCCTGTTCGGCCGCGACGTGAAGTGCGACGCCAGCGGCCAGCCCGTGAAGCAATAAGGCATTCCTGCAGGAGGGGCTTCAGCCCCGACCGCATGGCCGAAAAGCCTTTGAGCCACGGATTCGACGCGGATAACACGGATAAGGCGGATCAAGCCCAAGAGCTTTATCCGTATTGATCCGCGTTCATCCGTGTCCAGCGCTCTTCGTCTGATCCGGCGCGATTGTCGGGTCGGCGGTCGGGGCTTAAGCCCCTCTTACAGGGTCAGGCGAGGGCACGGGCCAGGTTTTCGCGGGCGCGGCGTTCCAGGGCGTCGTGGAAGTGCGGGGTGCCGTAGATCGCCGGGCGGTCGAGGAAGCCCTTGAGGATCTCGCGCCGCTTGCGGCGGAACAGGAAGCCGGGCACGTAGGCGTATTCTTGGCGTATCTGCCGCTCGTATTCGTCGAAGCGCGGCCGCTCCGCGCCTAGGATGGACAGGTCGATGTCCACCAGCAGCGTCGCATCCCGGCCTTCCGGCACGGCCGTGTGCCGCGTTGCCATCACCAGCGTATGCACGCGCTGCGCGGCGTCCGCGTCGACACCGGCGTCGAGCAGCGCGGCACGGGCCCAGTCGGCGCTGCGCTGTTCGTTGTCGTGCCGCTTCACGTCGTAGACGGCATCGTGGAACCACAGCGCCAGTTCCACCTCGTGCGGACGTTCCGCGGATTCCCGCGCGCCGTCGAACGCGGCCAAACATTCGCCCAGGTGCTGCTGCGTGTGGTAATGCCGCTGCGGCTCGGCATGGCGCGCCAGCACGTCCTCGCGCAGCGCGCCGCCCTCGCCCGACGCCCCGATGCCGGCCCACGCGTGCTGCCACGACATGCGAAAGAGATCCATGGCCGAAGTCTACGGCGAACGCCCCTGTAGGAGCGGCTTCAGCCACGACCGGAATCGAAAAGAAGCTTTTGACACGGATCAAAGCGAATAAACGCGGATCAAGGCAAGAGCGATCCGGAAGACCAAGACAGAGCCCTGAGCAAAGTTTTCGCCTTATCCGCGTTTATTCGCTTTGATCCGTGTCCAACGCTTTTCCAGGTTTCCAGTCGCGGCTGAAGCCGTTCCTACAGGGGATGGCGTATCAGGCGCGCGCTATCCCGCTTTCGGCAGACCGTGGCCGCCTGCCGGTTCGGTTTCGTGGTGGCTGTCGAAGCCGGCGATCAGCGGGCGGGCGCGGGCGATGGCCTGCTGCACGGCGGGCAGCGACAGCGAAGCCTTGTGGCTGGCCGCGTCGGTCCAGACTTCGGTGATCCAGAGCGCGTCGGCGTCGGCGGGGTCCCTGGCGACGACGTAGCTCAGGCAGCCCGGCATGTGTTCGATGCCGTCCAGCAGGATGGCCAGCAGCGCGTCGCGCTGGCCGGGGGTGGCGCGCATTCGTCCGATCAGTCCGTACATGGCGTGGCTCCTCAGGAGGGGAAAGAAAAGGAAGAAGCCGCCACCGGCAGGCGGGCGGCCATGGCGGCAGCGCCGACCTTGGGTGGAACGACGGCATTGCGCCGGGACCGCTCGCGGCGGCAGGGCCGTGTTGTAGCACGCCTCGCGGACACGGGCCGGGCGTCGCCGGCCGCGATCCGCGCCGGCGGCGCTCAGCCCTTCGGCAAGGGCAGGCCGCCGAAAGTCTTGACCGCGCGCAGCACGAAACTGGAATTCACGTCGGCCACGCCGGTGGCGTTGAGCAGGCGGTCCAGCAGGAAGCGCGAGAAGTGCTCCAGGTCCTGCACCACCACGTGCAGCAGGTAGTCCATGTCGCCGGTGAGCGCGTAGCAGGCCACCACTTCGTCCCAGTCCTGCACGCTGTCGCCGAAGCGGTCGATGCTGGCCTGGCCGTGCTTCTCCAGTTGCACGCGAACGAACGCCTGCAGGCCCAGGCCCACCGCCTTGGGTTCGACGCGGGCGGCGTAGCCGGCGATTACGCCGGCGGCCTCCAGGCGCTGGATGCGGCGCAGGCAGGCCGAGGGCGACAGGTTCACCTGCGCGGCGATGTCGGCGTTGGTGGCCCGCCCTTCGCGTTGCAGCAGGGCCAGCAGGCGCAGGTCGGTGCGGTCGAGGGTGAGCGTTCCGGCCGTTTCGTGCATGGTTTCCTCAATTCACGCAACATAGTTGCTCACATTGGGGAGTGACGCGCAACTTTGCAAGCCTGTTGCGCGGCCCAGCGGCTAGGATCGTGTGATCGCCTGCAACCGGAGGGAAGCCGCCATGAACGAGCCGCGCCGCGTCGAGCACCAGCAGACCGACAAGGGCTACGTGCCGGTCTACACCACCGCCATCGTGGACCAGCCCGCCGACTACCCGGCGCAGGACCATGCCACCTGGGGCGCGCTGTACGCGCGCCAGCGCGCGCTGCTGGTCGGCCGCGCCTGCGAGGAATTCCTGCAGGCGCAGGACGCCATGGGCATGAGCCCGGACCGCATCCCCCGCTTCGACCGGCTCAACGCGGTGCTGTCCGCCGCCACCGGCTGGACCCTGATCGGCGTGGAAGGGCTGCTGCCGGAGCTGGAATTCTTCGACCACCTGGCCCACCGGCGCTTCCCGGTGACCTGGTGGATCCGCCGCCCGGACCAGATCGACTACATCGCCGAGCCGGACCTGTTCCACGACCTGTTCGGCCACGTGCCGCTGCTGATGAACCCGGTGTTCGCCGACTACATGGAAGCCTACGGCCGGGGCGGGGTGAAGGCGCACGCCATCGGCCCCGACGCGTTGCAGCACCTGACGCGGCTGTACTGGTACACGGTGGAGTTCGGCCTGATCGCCACCCCGGACGGCCTGCGCATCTACGGCGCAGGCATCGTGTCCTCGAAGGGCGAATCGCTGTACTCGCTGGAATCGGCCGCGCCCAACCGGATCGGCTTCGACCTGGAGCGGATCATGCGCACGCGCTACCGCATCGACACCTTCCAGAAGACCTACTTCGTCATCGACAGCTTCCAGCAGTTGATGAACGCCACCGCCCCGGACTTCACTCCTCTCTACGCGCGCCTGGCCGACCAGGACACGATCCCCGCCGGCGAAGTGCGCGACGGCGATCGCGTGCTCCACCGCGGCACCGGCGAAGGCTGGGCCGACGGCGGGGATGTCTGACCGATCCCTTCCCCTGTAGGAGCGACGTCAGTCGCGACCGCACGAACAAAACGTCCTTGAGCCACGGATCGATACGGATCGCCACGGATAAAGCGGATCAAAGACAAATGTTTCCGACACGGATGGAAGCGAAAGACGCGGATCGAGACGAGCTTGATCCGCGTCCATCCGCGTTGATCCGTGTCTTCCTGCTTCTTTGAATTTCCGGTCGCGACTGACGTCGCTCCTACAAGGTTGTGTGCGTGCTCTAGAATCGGGGCGTCTTCCGCCTTCCGCCTTCCCGATGACGCGACGCTTCCCCGCATTGCCGGCGCTCCTGGCGCTGTCGTTCCTGTCCGCGCCGGCGCTGGCCCGCAACTGCGCGGTGACCATCGAGGCGACGGACATGATGGCCTTCGACCTGAAGACCATCCGCGTGCCGGGCGACTGCGCGCAACTGCGGGTGACGCTGAAGCATGTGGGCCGGATGCCGGCGGCGGCGATGGGGCACAACTGGGTGTTGGCGGAGACGCGCCATCACCGCGAGCTGGGGCTGGCCGGCGGTCGCATGAAGATCGGCGACGCCTACCTGCCGCGCGGCGACGCACGGGTGATCGCGCACACGCCGGTGATCGGCGGCGGGCAATCGGCGGAGGTGGTGTTCCCCACGTCGCGCCTGCGCAAGGGCGGCGACTACACCTTCTTCTGCTCGTTCCCGGGGCACTGGAACATGATGAAGGGCAGGCTGGTCTTCGAATGACGCCGGCGGCCATGTTGACGATCATCGTCAACGTGTCGCGCGCGGATTAGACCATCGTTTGCCAACGGCGGCGGATGCCGGGCGCATAATGACGCCTGTCGCGCGCCTGCCGGCGCGCCTCGACACACAGCAGACGGCACGCCATGAACACCGAATTCCGCAAACCGCTCCCGGGCACCGCGCTCGACTGGTACGACGCGCGCGCCGCCGTCGAAACGATCGAACCCGGCGCCTGGGCCACGTTGCCGTACACCGCGCGCGTGCATGCGGAGAACATCGTCCGCCGTGCCGACTCCGCGCGCCGCGACGACTACCTGCGCCAGTTGATCGAACGCCGCCGCGATCTGGATTTCCCGTGGTTCCCCGCGCGCGTGGTCTGCCACGACATCCTCGGCCAGACCGCGCTGGTGGACCTGGCCGGGCTGCGCGACGCCATCGCCGACATGGGCGGCGATCCGGCGCAGGTCAACCCGGTGGTGCCGGTGCAATTGATCGTGGACCACTCGCTGGCGGTGGAATGCGGCGGCTACGACCCGGATGCGTTCGCCAAGAACCGCGCCATCGAGGACCGGCGCAACGAGGACCGCTTCCACTTCATCGACTGGACCAAGCGCGCGTTCGAGAACGTGGACGTGATCCCGCCGGGCAACGGCATCATGCACCAGATCAACCTGGAGAAGATGTCGCCGGTGATCCAGGTGCAGGACGGCGTGGCCTTTCCCGACACCTGCGTGGGCACCGACAGCCACACGCCGCACGTGGATGCGCTGGGCGTGATCGCGGTAGGCGTGGGCGGACTGGAAGCGGAGAACGTCATGCTCGGCCGCGCATCGTGGATGCGCACACCGGACATCGTCGGCGTGGAACTGGCCGGCAAGCCTGCGCCGGGCATCACCGCCACCGACGTGGTGCTGGCGCTGACCGAATTCCTGCGCAAGGAGAAGGTGGTCGGCGCCTACCTGGAATTCCGCGGCGAGGGCGCGGCGGCGCTGACCATCGGCGACCGTGCCACCATCTCCAACATGGCGCCGGAATACGGCGCTACCGCGGCGATGTTCTTCATCGACGGCAACACCCTGGACTACCTGCGCCTGACCGGCCGCAGCGATGAACAGGTCGCGCTGGTGGAGACCTATGCGAAGACCGCCGGCCTGTGGGCCGACGACCTGAAGACCGCGCAGTACGAGCGCACGCTGCACTTCGACCTGTCCACCGTAGTGCGCAACATGGCCGGCCCGTCCAATCCGCACCGGCGCCTGCCGACCAGCGCGCTGGCCGAGCGCGGCATCGCCGACGAAGCCAAGCTGGAAGCCGGCAAGGCCGAGGAAGCGCAGGGCCTGATGCCGGACGGCGCGGTGATCATCGCCGCGATTACCTCGTGCACGAATACCTCCAACCCGCGCAACGTCATCGCCGCCGCGCTGCTGGCGCGCAACGCGAACGCGAAGGGGCTGGTGCGCAAGCCGTGGGTGAAGACCTCGCTGGCGCCCGGTTCCAAGGCGGTGCAGTTGTACCTGGAGGAATCCGGGCTGCTGCCGGACCTGGAGAAGCTGGGCTTCGGCATCGTCGGCTTCGCCTGCACCACCTGCAACGGCATGAGCGGCGCGCTGGACCCGGCGATCCAGCAGGAGATCATCGACCGCGACCTGTACGCCACCGCCGTGCTGTCGGGCAACCGCAACTTCGACGGCCGCATCCATCCCTACGCCAAGCAGGCGTTCCTGGCCTCGCCGCCGCTGGTGATCGCCTACGCCATCGCCGGCACGGTGCGCTTCGACATCGAGAAGGACGCGCTGGGCTTCGGCGCCGACGGCACGCCGGTCACGCTGAAGGACATCTGGCCCGGCGACGAGGAGATCGACGCCCTGGTCAAGGCGAGCGTGAAGCCGGAGCAGTTCCGCAAGGTCTACGAGCCGATGTTCAACCTCCGCGTCGAGCACGGCGGCAAGGTCGAGCCGCTGTACGCCTGGCGCCCGCAGAGCACCTACATCCGCCGTCCGCCGTACTGGGAAGGCGCGCTGGCCGGCGAGCGCACGCTGCGCGGCATGCGCCCGCTGGCGGTGCTGGGCGACAACATCACCACCGACCACCTGTCGCCGTCCAACGCCATCCTGCCGTCCAGCGCCGCCGGCGAATACCTCGCGAAGATGGGCCTGCCGGAAGAGGACTTCAATTCCTACGCCACCCACCGCGGCGACCACCTGACCGCGCAGCGC
>CALJUL010000084.1 GCA_937975725.1 uncultured Pseudoxanthomonas sp.
AACTCCTCGATCTCGCGCTCGAGCGTCGCAGCCGTCGCGGCGTCGAAGCCGCGGCTGTCGCGGTGGCGCGGCGCCGCGCCACGGCGGCTCGCCAGCAGCGCGGTGATGGCGGTGCCGGCGAACAGGCTTACGCCGACCGCACGCCCCAGCCGGCTCCATCCGGTCAGGCCGAAGAAACCGTCCGGCGACAGTCCGGCGATGCCGAACGGCCCTTCGCCGAGCCACGCCGGGGCCACGCCCTGCGCGTCCATCGTCACCGGCAGCAGCAACAGCCAGGCCCAGAGCAGGAAGCCCGCCACGATGCCGGCGATCACCGCGCGCGGCGGTGTCTGCGGCCGCCACAGAGCGAAGCCCAGCGCCGGCGCCAGCGTCGCCAGCGCCGAGAACGACACCGCGCCCACGTCGGCCAGCGCATCGTTGCCGGCGATCAGCCGGCTGTACGCCCAGGCCAGCAGCATCACCGCCGCGATACCCACGCGGCGCTGCACCAGCACCGCGCCGCGCAGGTCGCCGCCGGCGCCGCGCAGCCAACCGCCGCGCAGCAGCCCCGGCGCCAGCCAGTGGTTGCCGATCATCAGGCTCAGCGCCAACGTGCTGACCACCACCATGCCGGTGGCGGCGCTGAGGCCGCCGAGGAAGGCCAGCAGCGCCAGTCCCTGCTGCCCCTGCGACAACGGCAGCGCCAGCACGTACAGGTCCGACGGCACCGCGTCGCCGAACATCGCCCCGCCGGCGCGCGCCAGCGGCAGCAGCGGTGCGGCCATCAGCATCATGTACAGCGGGAACAGCCAGCGCGCGGTGCGCACGTGCCGCTCGTCGCGGCATTCGACCACGCCCACGTGGACCTGGTGCGGCAGGGTGAACATCGCCAGCACGCCCAGCGCCACCAGCGGCAGGAAGCCGTAGGTGGTCGAGGCCGGCGCAGGCGGCGGCGGCACGGCGGCGGTGTCCGGCAGGCCGAACCAGACGAACAGCCCCAGCGCCAGCATCGCCGCCAGCTTGAACAGCGATTCGAAGGCCATCGCCAGGATCAGCCCACGGTTGTGCTCCACCGCGCTGGCGCGGCGCGTGCCGAACAGCATGGCGAACACCGCCATCGCCAGCGCCACGTACAGCGCGCTGTCCTGCCAGGCCGGCAAAGCATCATTGCCCGGCGAACGGGTCAGCAGCGCGAAGCTCATCGCCACCGCCTTGAGTTGCAGCGCGATGTAGGGCACCAAGCCCAGCGCCGCCACCAGGGTGACGGTGGCGGCCAGCCAGCCGTCCTTGCCCAGGCGGCTGGCGATCAGGTCAGCCAGCGACGTGGCGTTGGATTCGCGTGCCAACCTCACCAGCCGCACCAGCAGGAAGGCGCCGAAGGCATACAGCAGGATGGTGCCGACGAAGGTGGGCGGCAGCGGCCAGCCGTAGCGCGCGGCCTGGGTCACCGTGCCGAAGAACGTCCACGAAGTGCAGTACACCGCCAGCGACAGCGCATAGACGTAGGGCCACTGCACCGCCAGCACGCGCGGGTGGCGCTCGGCGTACAGCGCCGAACCGAACAGCAGCCCCAGCCACAGCAGGGCCGCCAGCACGACGATGCCGACGCTCAGCATGGCATCCCCTGCAGGAGCGGCCCCTGTGGGAGCGGCTTCAGCCGCGACCGCACACTATCCGCGCCATCGCGGTCAAGGCCGTCCTCCGCGCGTGCAGGAGCCCCCCTGGACGCGACGCTCTTCCGGGACGCTTCGCCCAGAGCATCGCGGCCGCGGCCGCCGCTACCGGGGGATACGGTCTTTCCTCTCGCTTCGCAGGAGCGCATGGATCCGGGCATCGGGTCAGCATAACGCAGCAACGGCGGGCCTTCGCCCGCCGTTGCCGGTACGTACCGTGTCGCCGTGGACGCGCTCAGAAATCGTAGCGCGCGGTCAGGCTGTACTGGCGCGGCGGACCGTAGAAGCCGGTCAGCACGCCGTAGGCCGCGATGTTGTAGCCGGTGGTGCGGTATTCCTCGTCCGCCAGGTTGGTGCCTTGCAGCGACAGGCTCCACGCATCGTTGACCTTCCAGATCACGCCCGCGTTGACCAGGCCGTAGCCGTCCTGCTTGATCGCCGGGCTCAGGTCGGTGGTGGGCCAGACTTCCGACTGGTAGGAATAGCCCACGCGCGCCGACAGGTTGCCGCCGTTGGCCAGGTCGGTGCGGTACTCCACGTTCAGCGCGCCCGAGAATTCCGGCGCGTTGGTGAAGTACTGCGTGTTGGCGATGTTGACGCCGGCACTCATGAACTCGTCGTATTTGGCGTCGAGCCAGGCCAGGTTGCCGCTGATCATCCAGTTCTTCGTGGGCAGGAACTGGTACTCGACCTCCACGCCCTGCACCGTGCCCT
The DNA here is from genome assembly GCA_937975725.1 of uncultured Pseudoxanthomonas sp. Taxonomy (GTDB): domain Bacteria; phylum Pseudomonadota; class Gammaproteobacteria; order Xanthomonadales; family Xanthomonadaceae; genus Pseudoxanthomonas_A. Next base: position 2,367 of record CALJUL010000084.1, read on the forward strand.
TGCCGGCGTTGGTGAAGTCGCCGAAGAAGCTCTGCGAGCCGTTCGGCAGCGTGTAAGAGGTGAATACCGATAGCTGGATGTCCTCGTACTTGTTGTAGAAGTACGCCAGGTTCAGGAAGGCGCGCTGGTCGAGGAACGCCATCTTGCTGCCGATCTCGAAGCTGTCGACCTGTTCGTCGTCGAAAGGCTCGCCCGAACGCGGCACCGACGTGGTGTTGGCGCGGATGTTGTAGCCGCCGGACTTGAAGCCGCGCGAGGCCAGGCCGTAAACCATGATGTCCGGGGTGATGCGGTAGTCCAGCGAGACCTTCGGCGAGACGTTCTTGAAGTTGACGGTCTTGTCGAAGTTGGCCGCCGTGCCCCAGGACGTTTCGTACTGGATGCTCGTATAGAAGCGGTTCAACGCGACGGCGTGCTTGTCCTCGTCCGTGTAGCGCGCGCCGACGTCCAGGGTCAGGCGGTCGGTCAGGTCGAAGGTCCAATCGGCGTACAGCGCAATGCTCTTGGTGTTGACCACGCCCTGGGTGTCGCCGAACAGCGGATTGGTCAGGCTGGTGGCCAACGCCGGGTTCCAGAAATAGTTCAGCACCTGACCGCCGGCGTCGCCGTTGAACCAGTACAGCCCCATCACGCCGCGGGCGCGGCCGCCGCCGTCGTAGTTGGCCTGCAGTTCCTGGCTGACCTGGCTGTCGCTGTAGAACGCCCTCACGTCCACCAGCGGCAGCGGCGTGGTGTCGAAGTCGATGTTGGTCTCGGTATCCGACTCGCGCTTGGCCGCCACGTACTTGAACGCCCAGTTGTCGTTCGGCCGCCAGTTGGCGGTGATCGAGGCGCCCTTCATCTCGGTGTCGTTGATGTTCTTCATGCCGCTACGGATGTCGTAGCGATCGCCGGTCGGCGGATAGGCCGGGGCCAGCGGGTTCGGCGCCAGCATCTTGGCGCCGCGCACGCCGGACTGGTCGTCCATGTAGTCGAACGCGAACTGCACGTCGAAGTCGTCCTCCGAGTACGCGCCCAACTGGGCCCGCACGGCATTGATCTCCTTGTCGCTGACCTCCTGCCCGGTATAGGTGTTGGTGCCGAAGCCGTCGCGGTTCATGCTGGCCACCGACACGCGGCCGCGCAGGCCGCTGTCCTGGCCGCCGATGGAACCGCCCAGCGCGGCCTTCACGTCCAGTTGGTTGTAGTTGCCCACGGTGACCGAGGCGAAGCCGCTGGTCTCCTGCGGCAGACCGCGCGAGATGTACTTGATCGCGCCGCCGATGGTGTTCTTGCCGTACAGCGTGCCCTGCGGGCCGCGCAGCACCTCGATGCGCTCCACGTCGAACACGTCCAGCAGCGCGCCCTGCGGGCGGGCGATGTAGACGTCGTCCAGGTAGATGCCCACGCCCGGGTCCACGCCCCACAGCGGATCGGCCTGGCCGACGCCGCGGATGTAGGCGGTGACCGTGCTGGTGGAGCCGCGCGCGGCGTAGATGGTCAGGTTGGGCACCTGCGCGTCCAGATCGCCCAGGTCCTTGATGTTGAGCTTGTCCAGGGTCTCCGGCGTGAACGCGGTGACGGCCACCGGCACGTCCTGCAGGGTCTCTTCGCGCTTGCGCGCGGTGACCTTGACCGAATCGAGCGTGGTGGCGGAACTGGCTGGCGTGCCGCCGGCCGCGGCGCCGTCCTGCGCCGATGCCGCCAGCGGCACGGACGACAACAGGACGCAACCGATGGCCAGGCTCAGGTGCTTGCGCTTCATGGGTCTCCCCTCCTCCCGGGTATGACGTGGCGGCGGGCGGATGCCGCCGATTGCAGCGAACGTTAGGGCCGGACCGGCGCCGGCGGCATCGTACCTTCGTACAGTGGGACGGCCGCCGCGCGGCTGCCGATACTCGCCGCACCTGCAACCGGCGCTGGCCGAGGAGTCGCGGATGTCAAGGAGTAACGGATGTCGTTCCTGATCGTGCTGGCCGCACTGTGCTTCCTGATGTTCGTGGCCTACCGCGGCTACAGCGTGATCCTGTTCGCGCCCATCGCGGCGCTGGGCGCGGTGCTGCTGACCGACCCGTCGCTGGTGGCGCCGATGTTCACCGGCCTGTTCATGGACAAGATGGTCGGCTTCCTGAAGCTGTACTTCCCGGTGTTCCTGCTGGGCGCGGTGTTCGGCAAGCTGATCGAGATCTCCGGCTTCTCCAAGGCCATAGTGAAAGCCACCATCAGCGTGGTCGGCGCGCAGCGCGCCATGCTGTCCATCGTGCTGGTGTGCGCGCTGCTGACCTACGGCGGGGTGTCGCTGTTCGTGGTGGTGTTCGCGGTCTATCCGTTCGCGGCCGAACTGTTCCGCCAGAGCGACATCCCCAAGCGGCTGGTGCCGGGCACCATCGCGCTGGGCGCCTTCACCTTCACCATGGACGCGCTGCCGGGCACGCCGCAGATCCAGAACATCATCCCCACCTCGTTCTTCGGCACCACCGCGTGGGCCGCGCCAGTGCTGGGCACGCTCGGCGGCGTGTTCATCCTGGCCGTCGGCATGAGCTACCTGGAATGGCGCCGCCGCGTGGCCGCGCGCAACGGCGAGGGCTACGCCGGCGGCGTGGAACTGCGCAACGAGCCGGAGCCGTTCAAGGGCGACCGCCTGGCGCATCCGCTGATCGCCGTCCTGCCGCTGCTGCTGGTGGGCGTGGCCAACTTCCTGTTCACCCGCTGGATTCCCGGCTTCTACGGCGAGAGCCAGTCGTTCGTGCCGGCGGTGATCGGCAGCCCGGCGCCGGTGGTGCAGGAGGTGTCCAAGGTCGCCGCGATCTGGGCCGTGCAGGGCGCGCTGCTGGTGGGCATCGCCACGGTCGTCGTGTTCGCCTGGAAGCCGGTGATCGCCAGCTTCGCCGAGGGCACCAAGAGCGCCATCGGCGGCGCGCTGCTGGCGTCGATGAACACCGCCTCGGAATACGGCTTCGGCGCGGTCATCGCCGCTCTGCCCGGCTTCCTAGTCGTCGCCAACGCCTTGCAGGCCATTCCCAATCCGCTGGTCAACGAGGCCATCTCGGTCACCGCGCTGGCCGGCATCACCGGTTCGGCCTCCGGCGGCATGAGCATCGCGCTGGCGGCGATGGCCGAGAGCTTCATCGCCAACGCCAACGCGGCCGGCATCCCGATGGACGTGCTGCACCGGGTGGCCTCGATGGCTTCCGGCGGCATGGACACCCTGCCCCACAACGGTGCGGTCATCACCCTGCTGGCGGTGACCGGGCTCAGTCACCGGCAGTCGTACAAGGACATCTTCGCCATCACCCTGATCAAGACCATGGCGGTGTTCGTGGCGATCGGCGTGTTCTACGCCACCGGCTGGGTGTAAGACCGCGAGCGCGTTGCCGGGCTGTGCGCCCGGTCCCACAACACGCGGCGCGAGCTGGACGATACTGCGCACTTTCCGGGGAACGTTGGGGAAGTGCGCATGGCGCGATACACCGTCCTGTGGCGCCGATACGCGCGGCGCGGTCCTGTCCGGGGCCGTTCGACGGCACAGGCGTCCCGCCCCGTGCCCGTCGCTGGTACGTCGCCCGCCACGCCGCCGCCGGCCGCGCCCGACCTGCGCGCGCAGGTACGCCAGCGCCTGAACCACCTGTACGGCTGGAAGGGCGGCGAACGCGCCAGCCCCAAGGACACCGCGCCCGCTCCCGAGATCGAATCCGCCGCGCCCGCCGACGGCCGGGTCATGGCCGGCCTGTCGCAGCCGCGCCTGCTGACGCTGGCGCGCGCGCCGTTCGCGGTGCGCGTGCTCAACCATCTCGGCTACGGCGCCACCGCGGCCACCGTCGCCGAGTTCAACGCGCTGGGCAGCACCGACGCGCAGCGCCTGGCCAACTACGTGGACTGGCAGCTGGACTGGGACGCCATCGACGACAGCGCGGTCGCCAATCGGCTCAACGGCGCCGGCTACACCACGCTGGGCAAGACGCTGCCGCAGCTATGGGCCGACCACGTGGTGGCCGACCCCGAATACAGCGTGCGCATCCGCCCGGCCACCGAGGTGCAGCGCGCGGCCTTCGTGCGCGCGGTGCATTCACGCCGGCAGTTGCGCGAAGTGCTGGTCAACTTCTGGCACGACCACTTCAACGTGCTGGGCACCGACTTCGGCATCGGCCCGGTGTTCGTCCACTACGACCGCGACGTGATCCGCGCCCACGCCAAGGGCAACTTCCGCGCGATGCTGGAGGAGGTGGCCAAGAGCACGGCGATGCTCTACTACCTGGACAACCTCAACAACTCGCGCTCCGGCCCCAACGAGAACTTCGCCCGCGAGCTGCTGGAATTGCACACCTTCGGCGCGGAGAACTACCTGGGCTTCATGGACCCGTTCCAGGTGCCGCCCTGCCCCGAGGACCCGGCCTACCCGATCGGCTACACCGACATCGACGTGTACGAGACCTCGGCCGCGTTCACCGGCTGGTCGGCCAAGAACGGGCACTGGCAGTTCCCCGGCGAGAACGACGGCACCTTCGTCTATCGCCAGTCCTGGCACGACGCCGGCCCCAAGTTCCTGCTCGGCATGCTGATCTATCCCGAGCAGCCGGCGATGAAGGACGGCCGCGACGTGCTGGACCGCCTGGCCAGCCACCCGCGCGTGGCCAAGTTCATCTGCAAGAAGCTGATTCGCCGCTTCGTCAGCGACACGCCGAAGCAGGCGCTGGTCGACAGCGCGGCGGCGATCTTCCGCGCCAACTGGCGCGCGCCGAACCAGATCGAGCTGGTGCTGCGGCACATCCTCAACTCCGACGACCTCATCAACAGCTTCGGGCTGAAGAACCGCCGCCCGTTCGACGCGGCGGTGGCGGCGATGCGCACCCTGGGCGGCGACTGGACGATCCGCCCCGACCACAACCGCAGCGGCGACTTCATGTGGCTATACGGCTTCACCGGCCATTCGCCGTACAACTGGCCCGCGCCGAACGGCTACCCGGACACCGGCCCGGCCTGGTCGGGCGCCAATTCCTTCGCCATGACCTGGCGTGTGCTGGGCTGGCTGACCGAGGCGAAGGACGGCGAGACGCCGCTGCACCCGATCGTGGACATCACGCGCGCGGGCGTGCCGGTGGCGAACTGGACGGCGAACAACCTGGTGACCTACTGGTGCAACCGCATCCTGGGCTACCAGCCGGAGGCCGCGCGCCGGCAGGCGCTGGTGGCGTTCATGGCGCAGAACGGCGACCCCGACAGCTACGTCATCGCCGACACCAACGCCTGGCAGGGCAGCGACCTGAAGCGCCACTACAACCACGAAAGGCTGCGTGGCATGGTGGCGCTGATCCTGATGTCCCCCGAATTCCTGAGCCGCTGAGGAGCGCCGCCGTGAACGATTTCCGAGTGACGCGACGCGAGTTCGTGAAAGGCTGCTGCAGCGCCGCGGTGGTCGGCGCCGCCGGCACCGGCATGATGTTCGCCGACCCGGCCGACGCCGCCGCCAACGCCTACGACACCGTGGTGCATCTGTTCCTGCGCGGCGGCCTGGACGGCCTGAACCTGGTGGTGCCCACCGGCGGCCAGGACCGCACGTTCTACGAGGAGGCACGCCCGAGCCTGCAGATCGCAGCCAGCGGCGCCTACGGCGCGCTGCCGCTCACGCTGTCCGCCGGCGCCGATACCGGCTTCGGCCTGCACCCCTCGGCCAGCGGCCTGCGCGACCTGTGGAACGACGGCAGGCTGGCCATCGTGCACGCCTGCGGCATGGCCACCGCCGTCACCCGCAGCCACTTCGACGCGCAGCTCTACATCGACTTGGGCACGCCGGGCAAATACGGCACGCCGACCGGCTGGATGACCCGCGCCTGGGACACCCGCGCAAGCGGCACGCCGGCCGCGACGCTGCCGGCGCTGGGCGTCAGCGGCACCCAGCCGGCCGGACTGATGGGCGCGGTGGACGCGCTGACCATGAGCAGCCCGGGCGACTTCTCCCTCAACACCACCGCGTGGAGCTGGCAGCGCACGCGCAGCGATTCCCCGGCCGGCCTGCGCGGGGTCAGCGAGACGCTGGCCGCACTGTGGCAGGGACGGACCGGCCTCGAGACCGACGGCCGCCGCGCCGAGGCCGCCCTGCGCCTGATCGGCCAGCAGAGCTACGCCAACCTGCCCTCCACCTGGCCCACCGGCACCTTCGCCCAGCAGTTGTGGACCATCGCCCAGAGCATCCGCTTCAACCTGGGCCTGCGCTATGCCACTCTGGACCTGGGTGGCTGGGACACGCACGAGGGCCAGGGCACCGCCGGCAGCGGCTACCACTACTACCAGAACAAGATCGGCGAACTGTCTTCGGCGCTGACGGCGTTCTTCAGCGAGCTCAACGCCACCGGCCAGATGTCGCGGGTGACGGTGATCGTGCAGTCCGAATTCGGCCGCCGCGTGCGCGCCAACGCCAACGGCGGCACCGACCACGGCTACGGCAATCCGCTGCTGGTGCTGGGCGGGCCGGTCAACGGCCGCCGCTTCTACGGCACCTGGCCGGGGCTGAACCCGGAAACACTGTCGCCCACCTTCGGCGACGTGCCGGTGACCACCGACTACCGGCGCGTGGTCTCGGAAATCCTGATCCGCCGCATGGGCAATCCCAACCTGAGCCAGGTGTTCCCGGGCTACAGCGGCTATGCGCCGCTGGGCATCGTGCAGGGCACCGACATCGCGGCCAAGTCCGAAGCGCGCACCGCCGCACCGATCCCCGCGCTGGCCGTGCAGGACGGCGACGCGCCCTCGTCGGGCGGCACCGGCGAACCCGCCGCGCGCGTGGTGCCGGACTGGCAGCGCCGCGGCCCGGTGGACCGCATGCTGGTGCGGCGCGAACGCTGACGGCCGCGCCGGCTTTCATGGCCGGCGCTTGAAAGCGCCGCGACAGGTGTGATGTGCTTGCGGCCCCCTTGGACGCTTGCTCGACCGGATGTCTCCACGCCGCCTGCCGCTCGTTCCGATCATCGCCCTACTCGTCGCCGCGGCCGGCGGCATCGGCTGGTATGGCGGACGCGCCAGCCAGGCCGAGCGCGCCGCCGAACCGGCCGAGGCCGCGCCCGCCGGCACGCCCGCTGCCGGCGAGGCTTCGCCGTCGCCTTCGCTGCCGCCCGGCACGCAGCGTCCGGCCGACGGACCGCTGCCGCCGCTGGACCGCCCGTTGCGCGCCACCCTGCCCGAACTGAAGCGGCGCGCCGACGCGGGCGAAGCCGCCGCCACCTGCCGGCTGGCCACCGAACTGGATTTCTGCGCCCAGATCCGCATGCGCCTGGCGGGCACCGCCGAAATGCTGCGGGCCACCGAGCACGCCGGCGCCAACGCCGAACAGCAGGAACAGAACCGCCGCGCCATGCTCGCGCAGAGCGAGCGGGTGCTGCAGGAAAGCGCGCACTGCGAAGGCGTGCCGGAATCCACGCCGGCCCAGCGCACCGGCTACTGGCGCAGCGCCGCGCTGGCCGGCAATCCGATGGCGCTGCGCTACTACGCCAGCGGTGGCGCCTTCCGCCACGAGAACCTGCTGGACCAGTTGGACGCGTTGCGCGTCTACCGCGGCGAAGCCGAATCGCTGGCCCTGCGCGCCGCCCAGGCCGGCGACCGCGGCATGGTGATGGCGCTGGCCCAGGCCTATTCGCCCGACGGCCCCGAACAGCGACGCTCGCTGCTGGCGCAGGCGGTCAAGCCGGACGGCGTGCGCGCGCTGGCCTTCTCCCTGCGCGCGCAGGACTACCTGCGGGAGAACGCCTCCCGGGCGCCCGCCGGCACGCGCGCCGGCCGCAGGCAGGGGAACTTCGACAACCGCCTGGCCGAATCCATCCGCGAACTGGAAACGCAACTGGATGCCGACGCGCTCGCCCGCGCCCGGCAACTGGCCGCGGACCTGGCCCGCGCGCCGATGCGCACGCAGCTCGGCACTCCTCCCCCCACGGACGACCGGCAGACGCCGGGCGGATTCTGGCGCGCCCAGTGCGGGGAAAGCCTGTAGCGCGCCGCGCCGGTGGGCCGGATCAGCCCTGGCGTGCGTGCCAGGCCTTCAGCAGTTCGGCTTCCTGCTCCCGCGTGATGCCGGCGTTGAGCTTGGCCTGGCGCTCGGCCGGCAGGCCGCGGAACCAGGCCAGCAGGTTGGCCACGGTGGTGGCCAGCGGCCGGAACGTCAGGCCGGCGGCGATGGCGCGGGCGTTGCTGACCGCGCCGTAGCCGGCATATTCGCTGTCCTTCGACGGCACCCAGATCGGCAGCCCGACCTGTCGCTCCTCCAAAAAGGCCGGCGACACGTGCGTCAGCGCCATGCCGCCGCCGGTCACCGCCTGGCAGCCGTGCAGCATCGCGTCCATGCCCAGCGCGTAGTCGGGCCCGCAGGCGTTGAAGGTGCCGGTGGTGCCGTTCTCGGCCAGGCGGATCATCCATTCGCCCAGGTCGCGGCCGTCGATGATCTGGATGGGGTCGTTGCCGTCGCCGGGCACGAGGATCTCGCCGCCCTGCGCCACCCGGTGCGGCCAGTAGGTGAAGCGGTCGGTCTCGTCGCGCGGGCCGACGATGTAGCCCGGCCGCACGATGGTGACGCGCTTGCCGAACTGCTTGTGGGCCTCGGCCTCGCTGAGCGCCTTCAGCGGGCCGTACAGGCCACCGATGTCCGCGCGCAGCGACTCCTGCGTTTCCGCCATCGCGTCCTTGCCCTTGTACTGCGCCAGCGCCGCGTCCTCGGTGATCCCGGGCCTGCTGCCGTCGGCGTAGACCGAGATGGTGGAGATGAAGAGGTAATGGCCCACATTGCCCTTCAGCACCTTGCCCGCGTCGCGCACCCAGAACGGCAGGCTGGTGGGGTTGTCGATGCAGACGTCCCACTTGCGCCCCTTCAGCGCGGACAGGTCGCCGGTGTTGCGGTCGCCGTGCAACTGCTCGACGGCGCTGGGCCATTCCGGCGAAGGCCGCTTGCCGCGGTTGAACAGCGTCACCCTGTGCCCGCGCTTGAGCGCGTAGTCCACCTGGAAAGGCCCGGTGAAGCCGGTGCCGCCCAGGATCAGGATGTCCAGCGGCTTGGCCGCCCTGGCGACGGACCCGGCTTCATCGGCAGCGGCGAACGACGGCAGCGCAGCCGCGGCGGCGGCCAGCGCGCCCAGCTTGAACAGGTCGCGACGGGTGGTCATGCGGATGTTCCCCAGGACGGGCCAGGTGGCCCGGAAGCGCTTTTGATAACATCGCCGCCGGCGCCCCACCCCTGCCGGAAGTCGCGGTGACCTTCGTCCCGGACCGGGTGGCGGTCCGGTGCTGCGCGTCTTCGTCCGCGCGGCGAAGACGGACGGGCCATGAAGCGGCGGCGGGGATTACTCCGCGACGGCGACGCGGCGGCGGCTTCCTTCTTCGCGCTGCGCTCCTGGCGCGAGACCAGCCATTGCGTCACCCAGTCCGGCGGCGCCGATGCGGATGCGAAACGCGGATTGCCCTGCGCGTACATCAGCATCAGCGCCAGGCCGTGCTTGCATGGGAACTTGCGGCTGGGGCAGGAACAGCGCGAAGCCAGCGCGCCCAGTTCCACCTGCACCTGGTAGGGCTTTGCGCCGCTGCCCTTGCACTCGCCCCACAGCGCCCGGGCGTCGGCGCCCAGCGTGTCCCACTTGCCGTCGGCCAGCAGGCCGGTGGCCGCCTTGGCCGATGACGCGTCCGGCGCAAGGGCCAGGACTTGGTCGCGGTTGAGCTCCATGCGTGCCCGATCCTCCCGCCGTTCCTTCGACAGGCGGCTGTGCCGAGCATAGCGGAAGAGAAGATCGCCGCCAAAAGAAAAGCGGGCCGAAGCCCGCTTTTCTGTCACACGAACAACGTGATGCGGCGACTTACTCCGCCGACACGCCCTCGCCTTCTTCCACGGCCTTGATCGACAGGCGGATGCGGCCCTGCTTGTCGACTTCCAGCACCTTGACCTTGACCACGTCGCCTTCCTTCAGCGCGTCGCTGACCTTCTCGACGCGGTCGTTGGAGATCTGCGACACGTGCACCAGGCCGTCCTTGCCCGGCAGGATGGTGACGAACGCACCGAAGTCCATGATCTTGGCGACCTTGCCTTCGTAGATGCGGCCCGGCTCCACGTCGCTGGTGATCTGCTCGATGCGGGCCTTGGCGGCTTGGCCGGCGGCGCCGTTCACCGAGGCGATGGTGATGGTGCCGTCGTCCTGGATGTCGATCTGCGTGCCGGTTTCCTTGGTGATGGCCTGGATCACCGAACCACCCTTGCCGATCACTTCGCGGATCTTGTCGGGGTGGATCTTGATGGTGATCAGGCGCGGGGCGTACTCGGACAGTTCGGCGCGCGGCGTGGTGAGCGCCTTGGACATCTCGCCGAGGATGTGCAGGCGGCCGTCGCGGGCCTGGGCCAGCGCGGTCTTCATGATCTCCTCGGTGATGCCGTCAATCTTGATGTCCATCTGCAGGGCGGAGATGCCCTCGGCGGAACCGGCCACCTTGAAGTCCATGTCGCCCAGGTGGTCTTCGTCACCCAGGATGTCGCTCAGCACGACGTAGCGGTCGCCTTCCTTCACCAGGCCCATCGCGATGCCCGCGACCGGCGCCTTCACCGGCACGCCGGCGTCCATCAGCGCCAGCGAGCTGCCGCAGACCGAGGCCATCGAGGAGGAGCCGTTGGACTCGGTGATTTCCGAGACCACGCGGATGGTGTACGGGAATTCTTCCAGCGTCGGCATCACGGCCAGCACGCCGCGCTTGGCCAGGCGGCCGTGGCCGATCTCGCGGCGCTTGGGCGCGCCGAAGCGGCCACACTCGCCCACCGAGAAGGGGGGGAAGTTGTAGTGGAACAGGAAGTTCTCTTTGTACTCGCCGGCGATGGCGTCAATGATCTGGCCGTCGCGTGCGGTACCCAGCGTGGTGACCACGATGGCCTGGGTCTCGCCGCGGGTGAACAGCGCCGAGCCGTGGGTACGCGGCAGCACGCCGGCCTTCACGGCGATCGGGCGCACGGTGTCCAGGGCGCGGCCGTCGATGCGGACCTTGGTGTCCAGCACCGAGTCGCGCATGGTGCGGTATTCCAGCTCGCCGAATTCCTTGGACAGCTCGGCCGGGTTCCAGCCCTCGGCGGCGACGCGGCCTGCCAGTTGCTCGGCCACGTCTTTCTTGATCGCGGCGATGGCGTCGCGGCGCTGCAGCTTGTCGTGGATCTTGAAGGCGTCGGCCAGTTGCGTGCCCACGGCTTCCTTCAGCGCGGAGATCAGCGCCTCGTTCTTGGCCGGGGCCACCCAGTCGCTGGGCTTGGTGCCGGCTTCGACGGTCAGCTCGTTGATCGCGTTGACGACCTTCTGCAGTTCGCGGTGGCCGAAGGTCACGGCGCCCAGCATCACGTCCTCGGACAGCAGCGCGGCTTCGGACTCGACCATCAGCACGGCATTGCTGGTGCCGGCGACGACCAGTTCCAACTGCGATTCCTTCAGCTCGCTGGCGGTCGGGTTGAGGATGTACTCACCGTTCTTGTAGCCGACCTTGGCAGCGCCGATCGGGCCCTGGAACGGAGTGCCAGCCAGCGACAGCGCGGCGGACGCGCCGATCATGGCCGGGATGTCGCCGTCCACTTCCGGGTTCAGCGAGATCACCTGGGCGATGATCTGCACTTCGTTGCGGTAGTCCTCGGGGAACAGCGGGCGGATCGGGCGGTCGATCAGGCGCGAGATCAGCGTTTCCTTCTCGGTCGGGCGGCCTTCGCGCTTGAAGAAGCCACCGGGGATGCGGCCGCCGGCATAGAACTTCTCGACGTAGTCGACCGTCAGCGGGAAGAAGTCCTGCCCTTCGCGCGCGCTCTTGGCGGCGACGGCGGTGACCAGCAGTACGGTGTCGTCGACGTTGACGATGACGGCGCCGCTGGCCTGGCGCGCGATCTCGCCGGTCTCCAGGGTGACGGTGTGCTTGCCGTACTGGAAGGTTTTGGTGATTTTTGCCACGTTGGTTCCTTGGGATGCCATGTTCGGGTTGGACCGGGCGCGGCCCTTGCCGTGCGCGGGTGGCCGGGGACGCCGGCCGGTGTTTCAGCGGGTGCGGGCCCGGTGCGGCCCGCGGTTACAGCGCATTCCGATCCCTGAAATGCAAACCGCGGCGCATCTCTGCGCCGCGGCGGGGTGGTGCATCAGCGGCGCAGACCGAGCTTCTCGATCAGGGCCTTGTAGCGCTCGTTGTCTTTGCGCTTGAGGTAGTCCAGCAGGCTGCGGCGGCGGTTGACCAGTTGCAGCAGGCCGCGACGGCTGTGGTGGTCCTTCTTGTGGGTCTTGAAGTGGCCGCTCAGGTGCTCGATGCGCGCGGTCAGCAGGGCGACCTGCACTTCCGGGGAACCGGTGTCGTTGGCGCCGCGGGCGTTGTCGGCGATCACTTTCTGGGTATCGATGGACATGGTGTGCTCTCGTGGTGATGCGTGGCCTGCAGGAACGCGGGTGTCCTCCGCGCGCACCGCCTGGCTCGCCGTTGATGGAACGTGGGAAGTAAAGAGATGCCGGCGCAAAACCGGCGACGTAGTGTAGCCGCCGGGGCCTTGTGAAACAAGGTCTTATTGCACCTGCGCCGGGGGCGTCCCGGCCGCGGCCACCGCGCGGGCGAACAGCCGCTGCGGCGACAGCACGCCGCCGGCGTCCACCGCGCCCAGCCCCAGCGCCCGCCCGTCCGGACCGTACAGCGCCACCGGGCCATCGTGCAGCGGCTGCCCGCGCAGGCGCTGGCCCTGCCCCAGCCGGCGCGCACCGTCGGCATCGACCTCGATCCGGGGGAACCCGGCCAGCCCCGCCTCGACCGGCAGCAGGCAGGCGTCCAGCGCCGCCTCGCCGCCCTCCGCGGCCAGTGCCTGCAGGGCGTCGAGCGTGAACATGCGCGGCTGCCTGAACGGCTCCACCCACAGCCGCCGCAGTTCGGCTACGTGCGCGCCGCAGCCCAGCGCCTCGCCCAGGTCGCGGACCAGGCTGCGCACATAGGTGCCGGAACCGCATTCGATCCGCAGCGCGATCCGGCGCGGGCCGAGGTCCAGCACCTCGATGACGTGCACGTCCACGTCGCGCTCGGGCGCCTCGATGGCCTCGCCGCGCCGCGCCTTGGCGTACAGCGGCTCGCCGCCCTGCTTGAGCGCGGAATAGATCGGCGCGCGCTGGCGGATGTGGCCGCGCAGCGGGGCCAGGGCCGCCTGCAACGCCTCCGCGTCGATCCGCGGCACGGGGCGCTCGCGCAGGACCGCCCCGTCCGCATCGTCGGTGTCGGTGGTCGCGCCCAGCACCGCGACGGTCTCGTAGGCCTTGCGCGAGCCCAGCAACAGGCCGGCGATCTTGGTGGCCTCGCCGAAGCACAGCGGCAGCAGGCCGGTGGCCAGCGGGTCCAGGCTGCCCGTATGCCCGCCCTTCTCCGCCCGGAACAGCCGGCGTGCCGCCTGCAGGGCGGCGTTGGAGCTCATGCCCGGCGGCTTGTCCAGCAGCAGCAGGCCGTCCAGCGGGCGGAATTGGGGCTTGGGCGGCGACATCGGGGAGCGCGTCTTCCTCGGTGGGAGCGGGCTTCATGCCCCGCATGGGGTACTTCTTGCCCGCAATGCCCTCGCAGGCGGGCCGGAAAGCGGGAGCATCGCGCGCATGGCGCGTGGCCACAACCGCAGGATACATACGTGGGAGCGGGGCTACGTCCCCTTGCGGCGCATGGCCTGCGCGCGCACCGCATTGCCGGAAGCCGGCGGTGCCGGACGGCCCACGCCGCCTGACGTAAGCCGGCCTACTCGTCGGTTTCCGGTGCGGGCGGGTTGTCGCGCAGCAGGGTGTCGATGCGTTCGCCGCGATCCACGGAGTCGTCGTAGTGGAAGTGCAGTTCGGGCACGTGCCGCATCTTCACGCGGCGCGCCAGCTCCATGCGCAGGCCCCAGGCCAGTTCCTTCAGGCCCTTCACCGCCTCGGCCGAACGCTCCGGCATCAGCGCGGTGACGAACACCTTGGCGTGCGCCATGTCGCGGGTGACCTCGACGTCGGACACACTGACCGACGGCAGGCCGTGCTCGCGCACGGCCTCGTGCACCAACGTGCCCAGTTCGCGGCGGAGCTGGGCGGAAACGCGGTCGGTGCGGTGGAAGGATTTGGTGGGCATGTCGAATCCGGGAGCCAGGGGTCGGGGGCCGGAGGTCAGGGAGAAGCGGGAAAACGACAAACCGCTTTCCCTGGCCTCCGGCCCCTGTCCTCTGGCCTCTTCGCTTACAGCGTCCGCTGCACCTCGATGCGCTCGAAGCACTCGATCTGGTCGCCCGGCTGCACGTCGTTGTACGCCTTCACGCCGATGCCGCACTCGGTGCCGTTGCGCACCTCGTCGACGTTCTCCTTGAAGCGGCGCAGCGATTCCAGTTCGCCCTCGAACACCACGGTGCTGGCGCGCAGCACGCGGATCGGCTTGTTCCGCTTGACCGTGCCCTCGACCACCATGCAGCCCGCGACTGCGCCAAATTTGGAGCTACGGAACACGTCGCGCACTTCGGCGATGCCGATGATCTCTTCGCGGATCTCGACGCCCAGCAGGCCGGACGCCACCTGCTTCACCTGGTCGATCACGTCGTAGATGATCGAGAAGTAGCGCAGGTCCACGCCGTTGGCTTCGATGATGCGGCGCGCGGAGGCGTCGGCGCGCACGTTGAAGCCGATGACGGTGGCCTTGGAGGTGACCGCGGAGTTGGCGTCGGACTCGGTGATGCCGCCCACGCCGGAGCTGATGATGTTGATGCGGATCGACTCGTTGGACAGCGCGACCAGCGAGTGGCGCAGCGCTTCCACCGAACCCTGCACGTCGGCCTTGACGATCAGGTTGAGGCTGAGCTGGCCTTCGCCCTTGCCCAACTGCGCCATGATGTCTTCCATGCGGCTGCCGGCGGACTGCACCAGGCGCGACTCGCGGCGCTTGGCGTCGCGCTGCTGCGCCACGTCCTTGGCCAGGCGCTCGTCGCCGACGACGACGAAATCGTCGCCCGCTTCCGGCACGCCGGACAGGCCCAGCACCTGCACCGGGATGGACGGGCCGGCCGACTCGGGCTGCTTGCCCGTTTCGTCGAACAGCGCGCGCACGCGGCCGTACTGGATGCCGCAGACCAGGTAATCGCCCTTCTTCAGCGTGCCCTGCTGCACCAGCACCGTCGCGACCGGGCCGCGGCCCTTGTCCAGCGAGGATTCGATGACCACGCCGCTGGCGCGGCCGTCTTCCACGGCCTTCAGTTCCAGCAGTTCGGCCTGGATGGAGATGGCGTCCAGCAGGTTGTCCACGCCCTGGCCCGTCTTGGCCGAGATCTCAACCATCTGGGTGTCGCCGCCGAATTCCTCGGCGACCACTTCCTCGGCCAGCAGCTCGTTCTTCACGCGCAGCGGGTCGGCGTCGGACTTGTCGATCTTGTTCACCGCCACGATCAGCGGCACCTTGGCCGCCTTGGCGTGCTGGATGGCCTCGCGGGTCTGCGGCATGACGCCGTCGTCGGCCGCCACGACCAGCACCACGATGTCGGTCAGCTTGGCGCCGCGGGCGCGCATCGCGGTGAACGCGGCGTGGCCGGGGGTGTCCAGGAAGCTGATGACGCCCTTCGGCGTCTCCACGTGGTAGGCGCCGATGTGCTGGGTGATGCCGCCGGCCTCGCCGGTGGCGACTTTGGTGCGGCGGATGTAGTCCAGCAGCGAGGTCTTGCCGTGGTCGACGTGGCCCATGATGGTGACCACGGGCGGCCGCGCGACCTTGTCGCCCTGCACTTCCTCGGCGTGCGCCAGCAGTTCGCTCTCGGCGTCGTTGGCGCCGGCGCGGGTCGCCTTGTGGCCGAGTTCCTCGGTCACCAGTGCGGCGGTGTCGTGGTCGATGCTCTGGGTGATGGTGGCCATCACGCCCATCTTGAACAGCGCCTTCACCACGTCGCCACCCTTCAGCGCCAGCTTCTGCGCCAGGTCGGCCACGGTGATGGTCTCGCCGATCGCCACTTCGCGCACCACCGGCGCGGTCGGGCGCTCGAAGCCATGCGCGCCGCCGCCACCGCGGCTCTGCTCGTGGCGCTTGGGCTTGGGCTTGCCGCGGGTGGCGCCGCGGCGGGCGCGGTCGGCGGCGGACAGGTGCAACTGGCCGGCGAAGCGGCTGGTGCTGTCGTCGTCCTCGACGCCGGCGACCATCGCGTGCGAGCCGCGGGTCTTGTGCTTGGCGGCCGCGGCGTTGCGGTCGTCGGTGCGCGGCGGGTCCTTGCGCACCACCTGCTTGGGCACGTGGTGGCCGGGCGTGGCCGGCTTGGCCGGGCGCGGCGCTTCGTCGCCGTCCACGGCGGCGACGCCGGCGGCCAGCGCGGCGGCTTCGGCCTCGGCCTGCGCGCGCGCGGCTTCGGCGACGGCACGGGCGGCGGCCTCTTCCTGGCGGCGGCGCTCGAGTTCCTCGGCGCGCTTGGCGTCTTCCTGGGCCAGGCGCTGCTGCTCGTCCAGGTTGCGCTGGCGGGATTCCTCCAGCTTGCGCAGGATCTCGGCGCGCTCCGGGTCGGCCTCGGTCTGCCAGTTGGTAGCGACGGACTCGGCCTCGCTGGGCTTCACGTAGGTGCGCTTCTGGCGCACTTCCACGTTGACCGTGGTCTTGGTGCGGCCGGCGGCCACGGTCACTTCCTGCACCTTGCGGCGGTTCAGGGTGATCTTCTTCGGCGCAGCAACCTCCGCGCTGCTGTCGGCCTTGCCGTGCGCGCGCTTCAGGAAGCCCAGCAGCTTCACTTTTTCCATGCTGGTCACGACCTGGTCGGGCCCGCTGAAGTTCATGCCGGCCTCGGCCAACTGCTCCAGGAGTTTCTCGACCGGCGTGTTGACCAGTTCGGCGAGCTTGCGGATGGTGGTTTGCTGCGACATTCGGATCCTAGTTTCTGAGTTGCGCCCCCTCGTTGGCGAAGGGGTGCCCCGATTCGGGGGGGATTCTAAGCCCTGCAGGTGCCAGGGCGGTGTTCATTGGCGGCTCATGCGCCGCATTCCAGCCGTGCCACGGCGGCGCTCATGCGCCACGCTCCAGGCGGGCGATTTCCTCGGCACGGGCGGCCAGGATCAGCGCGGCGGCGCGCGCCTCGTCCAGGCCCTCGATGCCGAACTCGACCACCTCGTCGGCCGCCAGGTCGGACAGGTCCTCGCTGGTGCGCACGCCGTGCGAGGCCAGGGCGAAGGCGGTCTCCTCGTCCATGCCCTCCAGCGCCAGCAGGTCGTCGGCCGGATGGTTCTCCTCCAGGCCTTCCTCCTCGGCCAGCGCCTCGTTCAGCAACGCGTCGCGGGCGCGCGAGCGCAGCTCCTCGACGATATCCTCGTCGAAGCCTTCCACCGCCAGCAGTTCGCCGACCGGCACGTAGGCGATCTCCTCGACCGTGCTGAAGCCCTCGCTGACCAGGATGGCGGCGATTTCCTCGTCCACTTCCAGCTTGTCCATGAACAACTGGCGGGCGACGGCCTGCTCGGCCTCGCTCTTGGCCTGCACCTGGTCGGCGGTCATGACGTTGAGCTGCCAGCCGGTCAGGCGGCTGGCCAGGCGCACGTTCTGGCCGCCCTTGCCGATCGCCTGGGCCAGGCGGTCCTCGGCCACGGCCAGGTCCATCGAATGCTTCTCTTCGTCGACGATGATCGACTGCACTTCCGCCGGCGCCATCGCGTTGATGACGAAGGTGGCCGGGTTGTCGTTCCACAGCACGATGTCCACGCGCTCGCCGTTGAGCTCGTTGCTGACGGCCTGCACGCGCGAACCGCGCATGCCGATGCAGGCGCCGATGGGATCGGTGCGGGTGTCGTGCGCCAGCACGGCGATCTTGGCGCGGTCGCCCGGGTCGCGCGCGCAGGCCTTGATCTCGACCAGGCCCTGGCCCACTTCCGGCACTTCCAGCTTGAACAGCTCGATCATGAACTCCGGCGCCGCGCGGCTGATGAACAACTGCGGGCCGCGCGGTTCGTAGCGCACGTCGAACAGATAGCCGCGCACGCGGTCGCCGGCGCGCAGCACATCGCGCGGGATGCCCTTGTCCTTGGGGATGAAGGCCTCGGCGTTGCCGCCCAGGTCCACGTAGATGTTGCCGCGCTCGGCGCGCTTGACCACGCCGGTCACCAGCTCGCCCACGCGGTCCTTCCACGCATCGACCACCTGCGCGCGCTCGGCTTCGCGCACGCGCTGCACGATCACCTGCTTGGCGGCCTGCGCGGCGATGCGGCCGA
>CALJUL010000085.1 GCA_937975725.1 uncultured Pseudoxanthomonas sp.
ATTCGAACTTGGTCTCCGCCCCGATCCCGCCCACGTCCTGCAAGGTCCGCTTCAGGCGGCTCAGCGGGTCGTAGTCGTTGCTGGTCACGTGTCCCAGTGCGTCGGTGACGGTCTTGGTGTTGCCGCCGGCATCGTAGGTGAAGTCGGTCGGGTTGGATTGCGCATCGGCCTGCGTGACCATCTGCCCCAGTGTGTTGTAGGCGCGCGATATCGTGCGCCTGAGCGCACCGGTGACGTCCTTGGTATTCTCTCCGACGCGGTTGCCCGCCCCATCCAGGATGTACTCGATGCGGTTGCCGGCACTGTCGGCAATGGCCGTCAGCCGCTGGGCGGCGTCGTACTCGTAGGTGGTGTACGCCCCGTCCGGATCAGTGATCTTCTTCACCAGCCCGGTCGGCCAGTAGTCATAGAGTGTGGTGCGATCGTCGGCACCCGTAGCGCCCTTCACCGTAGTAGTCGCCACCCACCCCCGCGGGTAGTAAAGGGTCTCGGTCACTACACCGTTGGCATCCTTAACCGCCAGCGGACGGCCTGCCGCGTCGTAGGCCAATATCTCGGTGACACGACCAAGTGCATCGGTGACTTTCCACAGTTCGCCCGGGCGATAGCCGCAGCCGGAAAGTGTGTTAGAACAGGCCGTGCCAACGATGCCGTAGTAAGCATAGGTGGTCGTGTCGGCTATATCCATGCGAGGACCATCGACCGACTTCAGCAGGCCTATATGCGGACATGTACCGACATCTACGTCAGCCTGCTCGCAATAGGCGCGCGTGGTGGTACGTGTGTTCAACGTCACCGGATCCACCAACGTCGTGGTCAGTACCTGACCGGCGGCGCTGTAGTCGAGGTTGACCTGAGAAACGACCTGACCGGTCGCGTTCAGCGTCCGCTGGAGCGTGGGAACATTGAGGGTCGCGTGCCAACTCACTTCTTGTGTCCGTTTTTCAGGCGCGCCAAAGGCAGATATCGCTGAGGTCAGCCTGCCACTGGTATAGGTGTAGCGAGCTTGTATTCCACGCCGATCTATCTCAGTAAGAGGGCGGCCATAACTGTCAAAAGTTCCTGATTGCGTCCCGCTAGTGTCACTTATCGACAATGGCCTGCGATGGTCACCAGTGTTGTATGTATACGTGCGCACCGCGCCACCATCTGTCGTCACTTGCGCTTGATTCGCAGCGGTGTAGCGGACACGTGTTGTCTCGACCAGTTGGCCATCTGATGCGAACAAAGTACTGAGCACTACGCGGCCGTATATGTCGTAGCCAAAGCTTCCGTAACGCCTGCCATCTTCGCTAGTAATTCCCGTCAATAGGCCTTGATCGCCATTGGTGGCGAGGCCGACCTCGCCATAGTGATACCGCTTGATCTGACCGTCACCGTAATCGACAGAAATCAAGTTCTGCTTATCGTCATAACCATAATCAATGACCTTACCGTCCGGCAGCGTGGCGCTGATCAGAAAACCATACTGGTTGTAGGTAAGAAGCAGCTCTCGACCGAAACTATCAATGAGGCGTTCGACCCGGTTGTTGGTGTTAGCCACAAATGTCAGGTTGCGCGACGGATCTCGGCTATTGCGGATGCCGGTCAGGACGCCGGCTGACGTGAAAGTGCTCTCATCGCCATTCGCTTCGGTCATCCGCCATGAATTATCCGCAAGCTTCTCCAAGAGCGCGTCACCCAGCGTCGGTACAATGAATCGAGTACTAGTGACATATTGCAGCGGTGCCCGATAGCCGCTCCCCAGGTAAAGCCCTGCGCTGTCCGCCCCTGGAACAACTAGTTTCATAGAGAAAGAATGCGACCAGCCAATGCCAAGTCGCGACGAATCAGGACGGAATTCACGCAACGAATGATAGTGACGCGTGAAGGGGCGCCCTGCAAAGATGAAGTCAACGTCGGCCCGTGACTTATCTCCGGATGATGGATGACAAGGGTTCCCGTTTACTGGGCACGACTGAAATTGCCTTAACTTTCTGATCTCTATGTAGGGCCTGATCGTACTTTTGCAAAGCCGCGGGTAGACAGATCGATCTTCCGTATCAAACGGATGCATCCCTGGAGGGCAAGTGAAGGGTTGCAGCCTATAAATACTAGTGCTTCTATCAGTCGTACCGGGATAGCTTAAGTTGGTCTGCTTGAAGTTGATCTGCTTGTTGCCATAGGTCTTCCAATGCATCCAGCCCGTGCGAGATGTCCAGTTTCCTCTGACCAAATCATAAGGCGCTGCATAGTCGCCTACCACTTCAAAAGAATGATATGTGCAACGGTTCCAGGCGCAGCTTGTTCTGGCGGTCCATTCCGCAATGAATCCAGCGATCATCTCCTGCTCGGAGTAACAGTAGTAGCCTCCCCAATCGTTCTTTCGATTATCTGTGGCTATCGAACCTGGACAATGACCGTTTTCTCCTATTACGGATTCGACAGTCCCGAAGAGGGGCACACCGATGGACTCCATGGGCTGATCCGGGACTTGAAAAAACTTGTATATTTTTGTCGAAGAGACCTGATCCTCATTTGAGAGAGTGAGCAGATGTCCGACATCGGGCGTGGCCGCACGGAGTGCTGCTTCGGCTTCCGCCCAAGACGCCTTACATGCACCGCCAGCACTTGGGCAGTAAATTGCCTCTGGCGCAATCCCTCCCGTAGGGTCATCAATCATGACCGTCTGTGCACATACGTCACTCACTACGGCCAGCATCGCGATTGCCGCGACGCGCAAGATCCCTCTCAGCATATAGCCCCCAGTCTCAGCTGCCTTGCAAGACGTGAATAGCTTTTCTTCACGTCAACTGATTTCTGAAGCTACACCTTTGGCTTTGTATTTGGAATAGGTCTGGCCATGTATTCGTGTTTACTAATTTGATGCCGGCCCGACTGAAAGACTAATGAGCTTCGAGACAAGCGCCCTCTGTTCGCCAGTCTGTTGCAATCTGCAGTGGGTGACACTTCGAGCGGCCCGCTTTGCCGCCATATCCCTAGCCAGAAGCTCCAGCAGGACCAGAGCCCTTCGCGCCACCCCGTTGCTGCAATACGCGGCGTGCCGGAGACCATGTAGGTGAGATGGCGACTGTTGAACCGGCACGATTGCGATCGGCCACGATCACCCCTCGCGCACCTTGCGCCCTGCTGAAGGGCTCTAAAAACGATTTCATCAATCTTGCCGACACCTGCCCAATTATTTGAGACGGGCAGCGGTCACCTTGTCACGGCGCTGATGGAACGGAGTTCGACGATCTCCCTAGCAAGGGGAAAGGTACGAATCTTCGTTATGTCCTCAATGGTGGCGCTACCCGTAACGCAGCTACTGCGAACACGACCCGTTCCTTACCATGGTGTGGGCCCATAGCATCGAACTACACGCTTGACGAACTTGAGGAGCAAGCCGACTTTGCGATTGCGGTTACCCATGCGGATGACATGGTTATTAGCCGTGGCGATGGGTCGCCAGCCATGCGCAGGCGCGACAGGCAGCAGGGCATCTAAACCTGGCGATAGTCAACTCCGAGCATTTCTGAAGCCATCGCGTCGCGACTGATATAGTTTCCCTTCGCCTCCATGGATATTCGACCTTCCTGAACAGGGAGTCGGATGATCGCGGCATGGACAAGCGCTTTTAGGCTCCATTCCTCCCCCACTTCTTCAGTTTTTCTCGGATGTCCATGAGTAGCAATGCTTTCTTTAGAAACCTCACGCTCTTCCGCTTCCCCACTTCCCTCGATTTCTCCCAGCTCGACGACCTGCTGCCGGAGGCCGTGCTCAAGCCGGTCGGCCCGCTGGAACTGTCCTCGCGCGGCTTCGTCTCGCCGTTCGGCCGCGGCGAGGAGGCTTTGTCCCACCGCATCGGCGACGCCATCTGGCTCAGCGTGGGCGGCGAGGACAAGATCCTGCCCGGCGCGGTGGTCAACGACCTGCTGCAGAAGAAGCTGCTGGAGATCGAGGAGAAGGAAGGCCGCAAGCCCGGCGGCAAGATCCGCAAGCGGCTCAAGGACGACCTGCTGCACGAACTGCTGCCGCGCGCGTTCGTGAAGCCCTCGCGCACCGATGCGCTGGTCGACCTGGAACACGGCTTCATCGCCGTCGATGCGTCCTCGCGCAAGACCGGCGAGAACGTGGTGTCGGAAGTGCGCCGCGCGCTGGGCAGCTTCCCCGCATTGCCGCTGAACGCCGAAGTGGCGCCGCGCAGCGTGCTGACCGGCTGGATCGCCGGCGAGCCGCTGCCGGAAGGGCTGTCGCTGGGCGAGGAATGCGAGCTCAAGGACGCGATGGAAGGCGGCGCGGTGGTGAAGTGCCAGAACCAGGAACTGCAGAGCGACGAAATCGCCAAGCACCTGGAAGCCGGCAAGCAGGTCACCAAGCTGGCGCTGGTGCTGGACGACCACGTGTCCTTCGTCCTGGGCGAAGACCTGATCGTGCGCAAGCTGAAGTTCCTCGACGGCGCGGTGGAATCGCTGGAGAGCACCGAGCACGACGACCTGCGCGCCGAACTCGACGCCCGCTTCGCGCTGATGGCCGGCGAAGTGAAGCGCCTGTTCCTTGTGCTGGAGCACGCGCTGAAGCTGAGCAAGGTGGACTGACCGCCCGCAGGCACCGGGGCGCGGCTGCGCGGCCGGCGCCGTGCGCCAGGCGCGCTTCCGCTACCATGGCCGCATGCCATCTCCGCTCCACCGCCTGATCGCCCGCGCGCCGCGCCGCATCGAGCGCGACACGGTGGAGCTGGCGCTGGACGACGGCCGCCGCGTCACCGTGCAGCGCGTGCGCGACCCGCGCGCCAAGCGCCTGAAGCTGAGCGTGGACGAACGCGGCGCCCGCCTCACCCTGCCGCTGCGCGCCAGCCTGGCAGCGGGCGAACGCTTCCTGCACCAGCATCGCGACTGGCTGTCCGGCCAGCTCGACCGGCACCTGCCGGACGACGGCGAGGCGGAGGCCGCGTTCCTGCCCGGCCAGGCTTCGCACCTGCCCCTGCGCGGAGAATCGCTGCCGCTGCACTGGCGCGAGGGCCGCTTCGCCCGCATCGAGCGGCTCGACGACGGCGTGCACGTCCATCTCCCCGCGCGCGCTTCCGGCGCCACCCTGCGCCGCAGCCTGCGCGCCTTCTACGAAGCCGAGGCCCGCGCCGACATCGGCCGCTGGCTGCCGCGCTACCTGCCGGGGCTGTCGCGAGCGCCGCGGCAGGTGCGCCTGAAGGTGATGTCCTCGCAATGGGGTTCGCTGGCGCCCGACGGCACCCTGGCGCTGGACCTGGCGCTGGTGCTGGGCCGGCCGTCGGCGTTCGAATACGTGCTCGTCCATGAGCTCTGCCATCTGTTGCAGGCCAACCATTCGCCCGCCTTCTGGCATGAAGTGGAAGCGCGCTTCCCCGCCTGGCGCGACGAACGCGCCTATTTTCACCGCGAAGGCCGCCGGCTCAAGGCTACGCTGCACCGGCTGCTCGGCGCCGGCTGACGTCCGTCGGCGCGGGGCGCGGGCCGCGTCCTGTTTCGGCCCGCCGATACGATTCAGATGCTCGAGCCCCATCGGCCGGCCGCGAGCGGCTGCCGCGCGGGCCGTTCCCGCCGCCACGGATCACCGGCCGACCATGAAGCCCCTGCCCAAGCGCGCGCCCTCCGGCGCGACCGGAAACGACGCCCGCGCTACCCCACCCTCGCGCCCGGGGCGCATCTCGCTGTACGCGCTGCCGGACACGGAGACCGCTGCCACCATCGCCGCACGGCGCGCGCTGATGAGCCGCAAGGGGCTGACGGTGGAAGAGGCGCACGAGCTGGCGCGCGAGCGCCGCCGGCAGGCGGTGCGCAAGGGCCGCTTCAACCGCACCGCCCGGCTGCTGGCGCTGGCGGGCATCGCGGGCAGCGCGCTCGCCGCCGTGGGCAGCATGCGCGATTCGCTGGCCCTGCTGCTGGCCGGCTATGCGCTCGCCGGCCTGGCCGGGGTGGCGCTGCTGGCCTACCTGACCCGCAGGTCGGCGGCCCGGCTGCGACCGCTGGAAGACTTCTACCGCCCCGACGAACAGCCGGCCACCGCCGCCGACATCGCCCTGCTGCGGCAGTTGTCTGAAGCCGATCCGGAACTGGCGGTGATCACCACCGCGTGGTGGCGCAGCCGCGCTCCCATCCGCAAGGCGGACCTGCGGCTGGCGCTGGACCTGCAACGCGCCAAGCTGGGCTGAGCCTCCTCTACCCGCGCGGATGGCGCGCGCGGGGCGGCGTGGTTCCCGGCAGCAGCCGGACCGCCTTCATTCCAGGGTGGCGAAGAATCCGTGGATCACCGCGGCCACCGCCGCCGGATCTTCCATGTGCAGGTGGTGGTTGCCCGGCAGCACCGCCAGCCGGCCCTGCGGCAGCGCGGCGGCGCGGCGGCTGCGCAGGGGTTCCGGGAAATACGGCTGCGCCGGCTCGGCGTAGACGACCTGGGTCGGGCAGGCGATGGCGGCGATCACCGCGTCCACCTGCGCATCGGTCGGATACAGGAACGAGGGCACGGTCAGGCGCTGGTCGGTGCTCCACTGCCAGCCGCCGGGCACGGCGACGATGCCGCGCTCCACCAGCAGCCGCGCCACCGGTTCGCTCACCTGGTTGGCCAGCATGCGCGCGCGCACCGGCGCGGCCGGATCGGCGAACACCCGCAGCGGCTTGTCCTTCAGCGCCCGCGTGGCAGCCACGCTCTCGCGCATGCGCACCGCGGCGCGGGCCGGGTCCTCGCTCAGGCCGCCGAGCGCCTCGATGGCGACGAAGGCGCGCACGCGCTCCGGCACCGCGGCGGCGATCAGGCTGGCGATGCCCGCGCCCATCGAATGCGCCAGCAGGACGAAATCGTCCCAGCCCAGCGCATCGGCCGTGTCGAGCACCGCGTTGAGCGCCACGTTGCGGGTGTATTCGGCGCCGGGCGGCAGGTGCGCGCTGCGGCCGTGCCCGGGCAGGTCCAGCGCCACCAGGTCGGTGCCGTCCAGGTACGGTGCCAGCGGGACGAAGCTGGCGGCGTTGTCCAGCCAGCCGTGCAGCGCCAACACGCGGCGGCCGCCCGCGGTCCCGCCGCGCAGGCCGGCCAGGCGGCCCAGTGGCACGTCGACCGCGAATTCGCGCAGGCTCACGCCCGCGGTCCCGCTGCGCGGCGCGCCAGCGCCGCCAGCGCGTCGGCGTGGGCCGGTGCGTCGTTGAGGCAGGGGATGTAGCGCAGCTCGCCGCCGCCGGCCTGGCGGAACAGCTCGGCGTTCTGCATCGCGATCTCTTCCAGCGTTTCCAGGCAGTCGGCGGCGAAGCCGGGGCAGACCACGTCCACGCGCGCCACGCCGCGCGCGGCCAGCGCGCGCAGGGTGGCGTCGGTGGCCGGCTCCAGCCAGCGCTCCTTGCCGAAGCGCGACTGGTAGGTCAGCGTCCATTCCTCGTCGCGCAGGCCCAGCGCGTCGGCGATGGCGCGCGTGCTGGCCTCGCAGCGCTGCGGGTAGGGGTCGCCGTTGCGCGCCAGTCGCTGCGGCAGGCCGTGGTAGGAGAACAGCAAGTGGCCGCCGGCGCCGTGCGCGGCACGCCAGTCGCGGATGGAGGCCGCCACCGCCTGCGCCCAACCCTCATCGGTGGCGTAGTCCTCGATGAAGCACACGTCCAGGCCATGCGCCTCGCGCGCGACCACGTCGCGCACCGATTCGGTGGTGGTGGTCGAATACTGCGGGTACAGCGGCAGCACTACCACGCGGCGCACGCCGGCCTCGCGCAGGCCGGCCAGCCGCGCGGCCAGCGACGGCGGGCCGTAGCGCATGGCGTCGTGCACGCGCCATTCCGGCAGCCGCGCCTGCAGTGCCTCGGCCAGCCGGCGCGTGTAGACGGCCAGCGGCGAACCTTCCGGCAGCCAGATGGCGGCGTACTTCTCGGCCGCCTTCGGCCCGCGCAACGGCAGGATCAACCCGCGCAGCAGCGGCTGCCACAGCAGGGGCGGCACCTGGACCACGCGGGGATCGCTGAGGAATTCGCCCAGGTAACGCCGCACGGCCGCAGCCGTGGGCGCCTCGGGCGTGCCTAGATTCACCGCCAGCAGGGCGGTATCGGGTGCGTCGGGCATGCCGCTATTGTGGCAGAGCCGGACGCATGCGCCGATCCGGCGCGCGCCGGCGGCGACCTTCGGCGGTCCCGGGCATGGCCGGCGCGATCCGGCCGGCGTCAGCCCGGATTCATGCCGGCTTGCCTATTTTTCAGGCGCTTGCAGTATGTTTCTGCGAATACCCCTCCGGAGCCGCCATGAATCGCACCTCCCGCCGCCTGCTGCCGCCCACCGCCCTCGCGCTGGCCGCGGCCCTGTTCGCCGGCCAGGCCCTCGCCGGCCCGAAGGAGGACGAGCGCGCCGGCAACGCCGTGCGCGTGCTCCATGAGATCCAGAAGATCCCGGAGAACGGCATCCCCGACAAGCTGCTCGACGAAGGCCGCGCCATCGTGGTCATCCCCGACACGCTGAAGGCCGGCCTGGTGATCGGCGGCCGCCGCGGCCACGGCCTGATGTCGGTGAAGAACCCGGACGGGAGCTGGTCGCAGCCGGTGTTCGTCAAGCTCACCGGCGGCAGCATCGGCTTCCAGGCCGGCGTGCAGTCCTCGGACGTGGTGCTGGTGTTCCGCAACGACCGCTCGCTGGACTCCATCGTCAACGGCAAGTTCACCCTCGGCGCGGACGCCGGCGTGGCCGCCGGCCCGGTGGGCCGCAACGCCTCCGCCGCCACCGACGGGCAACTGAAGGCGGAAATCTGGTCGTGGTCACGCGCGCGCGGCCTGTTCGCCGGCGTGGCGCTGGACGGCGCCGTGCTGCAGATCGACGACGAGGCCAACGTGGCCGTCTACGGCAGCGCGGCCACGCCGCGCGCCATCTTCGAAAGCCGCGCCGGCCAGCCGTCCGGCGCGGTGGTGGCCTTCCGCGACGAGCTGGAGGAGGTGACCGACCTAGCCCGCAGCAACCGCGGCACCCAGGGCGCGCCGGCCCGCACGCACGCCGGCACGGCGCCGGCCCCGGTGACCGCGCCGGTAGTGGTGGAAGCGCCCGCGCAGTCGCAGGGTTTCCAGCCGGTGCAGGACGGCGAAGTCCGCACCGAACCGCTGGACGGCAACCCGTAACGGAAGTAATGGGCCGCGGTTCGCCATTCCCGGCCCCCGCCTGCGCTATCCTGAGCGCCCCAACTTTTCCTGCGAGCACACCATGGGCGGTTTGAGCATCTGGCATTGGATCATCGTGCTGGTGGTGGTGCTGCTGGTCTTCGGCACCAAGCGCCTGCGCAACGCCGGCCAGGACCTGGGCGAGGCGGTCAAGGGTTTCAAGAAGGGCATGCGCGAGGACGACGATCGGCCGGCCGCGCAGCTCAAGGACCAGTCCCGCAGCGACGAAAGCAGCGCTGCCAAAGAGCGCGACCGCGACGCCACCTGATCCGGCGGTCCTTCCGCCGCGACCATGTTCGACATCGGCTTCAGTGAACTGCTGGTCATCGCGGTCGTCGCGCTGATCGTCCTCGGCCCCGAGCGCCTGCCCAAGGCCGCGCGCTTCGCCGGGTTATGGGTGCGGCGCGCGCGCGCGCAGTGGCATTCGGTCAAGGACGAACTGGAGCGCGAACTGGCGGCCGAGGAGCTCAAGCGCAACCTCAAGGACGCGCAGGACGCGCTGCGCGACACCGAGCAGCGCATCCGCGAGAGCACCCGCCAGGTCGAGCGCGAATTCGAGGAATTCCGCCAGACCGCGCAGGCCAACGCCGACGCCCTGCGCGAGGACATGCAATCCGCGCTGGCCGATCCCGCGGCCGCGCAAGGCGAAGCCGCCCCAAGCGCGGCGCCGGCCAGCCTCACGGACGGCACCGGCAGCAACGCCGGTGCGCCCGCGGAACCCGCCACTCCCCTGCCTCCGCCGGACCACGGCGACGACGCGCTGGCCACACCCGCCCCCGCCGACGATGCCGGCACCACCGGCGACCTGTTCGCCCCGCGGGAGCCGCGATGAACCGCGAAGCGCCGGAGCAGCAGGAAGCCGAAAGCAGCCTGCTGGAACACCTGATCGAACTGCGCACGCGGCTGGTGCGCGGGCTGATGGGCACCGCCGTCGTGCTGCTGGCGCTGCTGCCGTTCGTGCGCCAACTCTACGACCACCTGGCGCGGCCGATGATCTCGCAACTGCCGACCGGCCAGGCCGCGCAGATGATCGCCAGCGATCCCACCTCCGGCTTCTTCGCGCCGATCAAGCTGGCGTTCTTCTGCGCGCTGTTCCTGTCCTCGCCGTGGCTGCTGTACCAGGCCTGGGCCTTCGTCGCGCCCGGCCTGTACCGGCACGAGAAGCGGCTGGCGATGCCGCTGCTGGTCTCGGCCATCGTGCTGTTCTACGCCGGCTGCGCGTTCGCGTATTTCCTGGTACTGCCGGGCGTGTTCCACGCGCTGACGGTCTTCACCCCGGACATCGTGACCATCGCGCCCGACCCGGCGAAGTACCTCGACTTCGTGATGGTGATCTTCCTGGCCTTCGGGGTCAGCTTCGAGCTGCCGGTGGCGCTGGTGATCATGGTGCTGCTGGGCTGGGTGACGCCGCAGCAACTGCGCGAAGGGCGCGGCTACGCCATCGTCGGTGTGTTCGTCATCGCCGCGCTGATCACGCCGCCGGACGTGGTGTCGCAACTGATGCTGGCGGTGCCGATGTGCCTGCTGTACGAACTGGGCATCGTGGCCGCCGGCTGGCTGAAGCCGCGCCCGCGCCCCGACGGCGCCTGAGCGCGCACGAAGCCGGGCGCACCGCGGCACACGCGGACGGAGAACCATCGCGCTTCATTGCAGGTTGCGCCCCGGCGCACCGCTCTTCCCACCGTCCGGATGGTGCGCCAGGCGCACCCTGCGTCAGACTTCGATCCGGGCCGGTGCCGGCGGAGGAACCGACGCCGCGCCGCCACCGGCTAGCATCTGCCGCCACGCCGCATAGGCGGCGCCGGCCAGCACCGGCATCAGCACGCCCATCAGCGCGAACTGCCACAGCACCACCGCCACCATCGGCCCCAGCAGCAGTTGCAGCAGCGAGGCCAGCAGCAGCGAGCCCATGCCGACGGCGAAGATGGCGATGCCCGCCACCAGGTAGAACACCAGCATCGCCGGCCAGTTGCGCAGGCACGCGCGCAGGCTGTTGCGCATGGCGTCCAGCACGTGGGCGCCGCTGAACAGGATCTGCGGCGAGGCCACGAAGGTCGCCCACTTCACCGCCACGAAGGCCGCCGCCACCAGCAGCAGCCACAGCAACAGGCGGCCGGCGGGCAGGCTTTCCACCATCGCCCGGGTCGCTTCCGGGTCGGGCTGGCCGCCGGCTTCGGCGATGGCCTGCATCTTCTGCAGCACCTCGGCCAGGTGCTGGAGCTGGTCGGCGCCGACCAGGACGAACAGCAGCACGCCCATGACCACCGCCGCCAGCAACTGCGGCAGCAGGGTGAGCAGCAGCGGCACCGCATGGCCGTCGCGCACCGGCTGCAGCAGGTGCGAGGGCAGCGCCGGGCGGCCATGGTCCACTTCGCGCACCGCCCACAGCATGCCGGCGAAGAACAGCGGCCCCGCCAGCACCAGCAAAAACTGCAACGCCACCATCGCCATCGGCAGCGCCATCGCCACCACCATCACCGCCATCGACAGCAGCCCCCACAGCACCGCCAGCGTGGCCAACGGCACCGGCGCGCGCCTGAGCAACGCGAATCCGGCCAGCAGCCATTCCGCGCCGGCACTGGCCGGCACCTTGTCGATCGAGGACATCGAGGGTTTCCTGGGGTGGGTCAGCGCGCGTGCAGTCCGCGCGCATGGCGGACGAACCGCCGCAACAGTTTGCGGGCTTGCGGCGCCGCCGTCACGCTGCGCGCGATGGTGCCGGGGCAGCGGCCCTCGCTGCGCAGGTGGTCGGCGCGGGCGTGCACGTAGCCGCGCATGTGGTGGGTGGCGAATTCGGGGTGGAACTGCACGCCCCAGGCGCGGTCGCGCCAGCGGAAGGCGTGGCAGGCGTCCTGCTCCGAGCGGGCCAGCACCGTGGCACCGTCCGGCGGCCGCGCCACCGTCTGCACGTGGGTGGCGTGGGCGGCGAACTTCAGCGGCAGCGCCGAGAACAGCGGGTCCTCCTGCGCGTGCGGGTGCAGGTCGATATGGACGGTGCCGGACTCGCGCCCGGCCGGGTTGTAGGCCACCTCGCCGCCCAGCGCGTGCGCCAGCAACTGGTGGCCGTAGCAGATGCCCAGCAGCGGCAGGCCTTCGTGGGCCGCCTCGCGCAGCCAGTCGGCGCTGCGCTCGCTCCAGTCGGCGCGGTCGGTGACCATGGCGGCCGAACCGCTGACGATCACCCCGGCGAAGCCTTCCCGGTCCGGCAATTCGTCGCCGCGCTCGACGTTGGCCACCACCGTCTCGGCGGCCTCCAGCCCGGCCGCCACCCGGATCCAGTGCGGGAAACCGCCATAGCGCCGCATCGAACGTACCGGCTGTCCGGTTTCCACGATCAGGAAAGGGGCTTTCACGGGCACATCCACGACGGCGTCGAACGGCAGCAAGCGGCGGAGGGACAAGGGCGAGCCCGTATACTAGCCCGCTTTTCCGCAGTGCACGATAACGCCGATGGCCGGACAAACGATTACACCGGTAACCTTCCAGGGCCTCACTTTCCAGGGCCTGATCCAGACCCTGAACCAGTACTGGGCCGACCAGGGCTGCGTGCTGATCCAGCCACTGGACCTGGAAGTCGGCGCCGGCACCTTCCACCCGGCCACCTTCCTGCGCGCGCTCGGTCCCGAGCCGTGGAACGCCGCCTACGTGCAGCCCAGCCGCCGCCCCACCGACGGCCGCTACGGC
>CALJUL010000086.1 GCA_937975725.1 uncultured Pseudoxanthomonas sp.
TGATGATGCCGCCGGTGGCGTTGGTCACCGTGGCGAACGGCGTGCCGCGCGTGTCCGGGGAGACGCCGCGGTCGGGCTGGAAGCTGTTGGCGAAGTCGCGCTGGTAGCTGCGCAGGAATTCGCTCTGCCGGTAGTTGACCGTGCCCCAGACGTTCCAGCCGTCCGAGTCGATGTCGCCCACGCCGCCCAGCACGCTGTAGGTGTAGATGTTGCCGCCGCCGTCCTGGGTCACGTCGAAACCGGCGTTGACCGTGATGCCCTGGTAGTCGGTGCGGGTGATGAAGTTGATCACGCCGCCGATGGCGTCGGTGCCGTACACCGCCGAGGCGCCGTCGCGCAGCACTTCCACGCGGTCGATGGCCGCGAACGGAATCGAGTTCAGGTCCACCGCCTGGCCGCGCAGGCCGTGCGTAGCCATGCGGCGGCCGTTGAGCAGCACCAGCGTGGCGTCCGCACCCTGGCCGCGCAGGTTGGCGCCGGACACGCCGGCGGTACCGCGCAGTTCGCCCAGGTCCATGTCGACGGCGGCCGAGGTGAGGCCGTCGGAGCCGTTGCCGGCGATGTTGAGGAACTGCAGCAACTGCTCGGCCGAAGTGATGCCCTGCGCCTCGATCTCGGCCTTCTGCACGATGGTGACCGGCAGCGCGGCCTCCACGTCGGTGCGCTTGATGCGCGAGCCGGTCACGGTGACCTTGTCGAGCGTGGTGGTCTGCGAGGATTCGCCGCTGTCCTGCGCGAAGGCCGGAGCGGCGATGGCGGCCAGCAGGGCCGCACAGAGGAGATTCAAACGGGGGTCTTGCCGGGTACGCATGGTGTCACCTTGGATAGAGGGAACGACGGATAGGCCAGGACACGCTCTTTGTTGCACGAACCGGGGAGTTGCCTCCGCTTTCTTCGACATCGCCCCTCGCGATAGGACATACGGGTAGGCATGGACCAGCGATGACTCCGTAGCTGGGGCAACCAGGCGACATCAGGATCGGAGCCTTGTGATGACCGGGCAGGATCGCGGCCCGGCAGTGTCCTGCCGGCGCCCACGCGCGTCGCGGAAGCCGATATGCGCGCCGGCAGGAATCGTCGTCGTCGACCACCGGTGAGGCATCCGCCTGGAGCATGGCGGACGGCCTCCGGTTCGCCGGGCATCCCGCACGCACCATGGTCCGCTCCCTTGGCGGCCGCGACGAAGCGGCTACGGGTGGAAGCGAAGCAGTCGTGAGGCATGGTGTCCTCCAGCAACAACGGTGGAACGCATCGCAGCACCCGCGATCCGGTCATGCGCCTTGCCCGCCTGCTCCGCAGCAACCCCCGGCGCCATCGGTTCGTCGCGATGGCGCCGGACTACGCGATCAAGCGACTGTCGGCATCAATCGAACCTCTGCTCGAACATCAGCCCGAACGAACGCCCGCGCGGATCGGCCACGCGCGGCTCCCACGCCGCGCCCGAGGCGAAGTCGGCCTGGTGCGCGGTGAATGGCGGGTCGGTGTTCAGCAGGTTGCGCACCACGAAGGTCAGCTTGGTGTTCTCCGCTCCCGTCCAGGTCACGCTGTAGTTGTAGGTGATGTAGTCGTCGACGTCCGGATTCCAGTTCTCCGGGATATAGGCGCCGCTGGCCACGCTTGGCGGCAGTTCGTCCTTGTAGCCGGCGCGGTAGATCTGGGTCAGCGAATGCGCCCAGTCGCCCTTGGCCCAGCCGAAGCTCAGCGTGTGCTTCCACTCCAGCGGCAGGTTGTAGTAGCGGACGTACTTGCCGACCCGGTTGTCGCCATAGGGCCGGTTCTCCAGGAGCCTTTCCTGGAAATTGTCGAGGTAGCTGCCGTTGAAGTTGACGTGCCAGCGACCGCCGGCCAGTTCGCCGGTCAGGTTGGCGTCGAGTTCGATGCCGCTCATCAGCGTGCCGCCGGAATTGACAAAGCGGCGGTCGATGACCGTGATGCGGCCACTGGAATCGCGGATGAAATTGTCGACGAACAGGCTGTAATTTCCCTTCAGCGTGTTCAGATCGGGGACGCGGATGGTGTTGATGCGCTCGATCTCCCACCAGTCCAGGCTGACGTTGAAGTTGCCGGTGGGCGCGAAGACCAGGCCGAAGCTCTTCTGCTTCGATTCCTCCGGCCTCAGGTCGGTCTTGCCGCCGGTGCGGATCTGCGGCTTGATCGCTTCGCAACCCGGCACTGCCGGGTTGGCCACGCCGCCGGGGCAGGTGGCCGGATCGGCCAGGTCGAAGCCGGTGTAGTCGTCGTCGAACGCGGGAGTGAACAGCTTGGTGAACTCGGGCACCTTGAAGCCGGTGCTGTAGGCGCCGCGGAAGGCCAACGATTCGAACGGCTGCCACTTGAACGAATACTTCGGATTGGTGGTGCCGCCGAAGGTGTCGTAGTCGTCGCGACGCACCGCCAGCGTCACGTCCAGGGTCTTGACGATGGGCAGGTAGACCTCTGCGTAGGCTGCCTTCACGGTGCGGCTGGCCTTGGGAACGTCGATGCCGGTTTCGCCGATCTGGTAGATGACGCTGCCGGTGAGCATGTTGCCGTCCTTGTCCTTCGCGGCGCCGAACTCGAACTCCTCACGCCGGACGTCGACGCCGGTGGCCAGTTGCACCTCTCCGCCCCACAGGTCGAAGCCCAGGCCGCCGGAGAAGTTGGCATCGAACGAGGTCACGACCGACTTGCCGCCGAAAAGCTGCACGCCCGCCGCGGATGCGGCTTCCAGCAGTGCGCGGGCTTCTGTTCCCTGGCTCTGGCCCGGCATCAGGAACGGATTGATGTAGCCGCTGCCCAGCGCCGCCTGCAGGCCGGTGTTGTAGTAGTAGCCGTTTCCGAGCAGTGTGGTGGCCTCGCTCTGCCCTCGGGTCAGGCCGGCATCGTAGTTCCACGTGCCGATGTCGCCTTCGAAGCCGACGACGAAGCGGTTGGCCTTGGTGGTGGTTTCCTGCTGGCGCGGGCCGCAGATGTAGCAACGCCAGCGATAGGCGATCCGGTTACCGTAGACGAGGTTGGTCGGACCGAAATAGTCGACCATCGCGTTGTAGATCCTGTTGTAGGTCTCGCGGGTGTAGTCGTTGAGCGGGTACCAGGTGGTCGGGTTGAGCACCGCCGTTGCCGACGTGCTGGACGTCATCTGCTGGTATTCGAATTCGCGGTTGGACTTCACCTCCGAGGCCATCGCCTCGGCGTAGAACCGATGGTTCTCGCCGATCTTGAGCGTGGCCCGGCCCAGCGCCTGCAGGCTTTCCTGCGGCTGCTGGATGACCTGGGATCGGGCATAGTCCCAGGAGCAGGAGTATTTGAGGCCCGCATTGCCCCATATCCTGTAGGCATAGGGCCCCATCATCTCGCCACCGGCTTCGCAACCGGCGCCGCCGGGCAGGTTGAGGATGTTGATGCGGGATTGCAGGCCGCCACCGGCTGGATCGGCCAGAGTGGCGTTCATCATGCTGCCGGTGGCATTGATCACCGTGGCGAACGGCGTGCCGCTGGTATCCGGCGACAAGCCACGGTCGGGCTGGAAGGTATCGGTGAAGTCGCGGTCGAGACCACTCAGGATCTCGCTCTCCTTGTAGTTCAGGGTGCCCCAGACGTTCCAGCCGTCGGCGTCGATGTCGCCCATGCCGCCCAGCACGCTGTAGGTGTAGATGTTGCCGCCGCCGTCCTGGGTCACGTCGAAACCGGCGTTGACCGTGATGCCCTGGTAGTCGGTGCGGGTGATGAAGTTGATCACGCCGCCGATGGCGTCGGTGCCGTACACCGCCGAGGCGCCGTCGCGCAGCACTTCCACGCGGTCGATGGCCGCGAACGGAATCGAGTTCAGGTCCACCGCCTGGCCGCGCAGGCCGTGCGTGGCCACGCGGCGGCCGTTGAGCAGCACCAGCGTGGCGTCCGCGCCCTGGCCGCGCAGGTTGGCGCCGGACACGCCGTTGCTTGCCCGGAATTCGCCCGAGCCCAGACCTGCCGTGCCCGCCAGGGTGTCGCTGCTGTTGCCGGCGATGTTGAGGAACTGCAGCAACTGCTCGGCCGAGGTGATGCCCTGTGCCTCGATCTCGGCCTTCTGCACGATGGTGATCGGCAGCGCGGCCTCCACGTCGGTGCGCTTGATGCGCGAGCCGGTCACGGTCACCGTGTCCAGGGTCTTGGAAGCCGGGGCGGAGCTTGTCTCCGATTGGGCAAGCGCCAGGCCCGGGACGCTGAGGCTCAGCAGGATGGCGGCGGCAAGGGTATGGTGCCTTGGCGTACGGCGGACGGGCATGCGGTTGTTCCTTGGAAGGTGGAAAGGACGCTGCAATAGGCGGCGGTGCATGTCTGCGGTGCGGAGCCCGCTTTCCCCTGGGTGGCAACCGCCTTGCCGCCCTCTCGCGCATCGTCCTTGCGATCTCTTGATCGCACCCGGCTGAAAGGCTCCCACGCCCTCGCCCGGCGGATCGCGGTCCCCCCGGACCGCACCGCTGATGCTTTCGTAATCTTCCGGCCGTACGCCATGCCGCCATCGCATGATCGTGGATGGACCATCCCTTGCGCCGGCACTCCGTTAAACGTGATTTAACACCCGGGGAATAAAGGCGTCAATAAATTATTCCTTTAATTAGTTTCAAGTGAAGCAATTATTCTTCAAGGGGATGCCGGACGGCCTCCGCTGGTGGCGCCTGGCACGACGGCAGAGGGCGTTTCCGTCCGCGTCAGTGCATGCAGGATGCGCAGGTCCTGCGCATCCAGTTCGCCGCCTTCCATGCTGCGGAAGTGGTGATGGAAGGCGCGCACGGTGGCCGCCCTGTCCTCCAGCGAATAGCCGAGCGCCTGCAAGGCCAGCCAGGGATCGAAGCCCGCCGGCGGCTCGCCCGCATCCGCGTCCGGCCACACGCCGAAGCCGGCATCCGCCAGCCGCTTCCAGGGGAACAGCGGACCCGGATCGATCTTGCGCGTGGGCGCCAGGTCCGAATGCCCGATCACCTGGCTGGGCGGAATGCGCAACCGCTGTGTCAGGTCGCGCAGCAGCACGATCAGGCTCTCGATCTGCACGTCGGGAAACGGGCTCTTGCCGTCGTTGTCGATCTCGATGCCGATGGAGGCTGAATTCAGGTCGGTGATCGCTCCCCAGCTACCGCCGCCCGCATGCCAGGCGCGCATCCGGTCGGAGACCAACTGGTAGATCCGCCCGTCCTTGCCCAGCAGATAATGGGCGCTGACCTTGCCGCCGCTGTTCTGCGTGCGCAGCGTGTCCAGCGACTGCTGCACCGACTCCTGCTCGGTGTAGTGCAGCACGATGACCACCGGCCGGCGCTCGTCGAAGTTCTTCGACGGCACCCACGTGGCGAGCGGATTGCGGGGGCCGGTATGGGCGCAGGCGCCGAGCAGCGCCGTCAGCAGCAGCGCAGCGCCGATGCGCGATGCGGTGCGCCCGTGGCGCGCGCGGAAGGAAGCCGGCATGACATGTCTCCTGGAGGGGGTGGAAGGAAATATCGTGTGGGCGGTTCCCGCACGGCCCGATGCGCGGCACCCGGCATCCGGCAGAAAAAATGGCCTGCCAAGCCGGCAGGCCATCGGAGAGAACCACATCGGGTCAAGCGTGGCGCATCGTCGTTCAGAAGTTCCAGGTCACGACGAGCTGGGTGTAGCGGGGCGATTGCCAGACGGTGCCCTGCCCGAAGTACGGCAGCCGCACGCCGGGCTGGGCTTCGTAGCGGGAATGCACGTTGACCACCGTCTGGTTGTTGAACAGGTTGTAGACGGACAGCCGCGCCTTCAGGTCGATGCCTTCCACCGGCAGCGTCCAGGTCACGTTGGCGCCCACGTTGGTGACCCACGGCATGCGACCGAACGCACCGCGCTCCGTGTAGACCAGTTCGCGCGTGGCCCAGTTGGAGCAGTTCGCCACGCACAGCCAGCCCGAGCCGCCGCCGCTGAATTCGCCGGGACCGCCGGCGGCGCGGTTGTCGTTCGGCCAGACCACGCCGAAGGCGGTGATCGGGCCGCCGGAACGCGTGGAGACCGTCGCGCCGAAGCTCCACATCTCGTTGAACTTGTAGCTGCCGCGCAACTTGATCTGGTGGCGGAAGTCGTTGAACAGGACGCCGTAGCGCTCGTTGACGGCCGGGTGGTCGTAGTACTGGACCAGGTTGGTGTCGGCGTAGCCGGTATCCGAGTTCACCGGACCTTCGATGTTGCCCTCGGACTTGGACCAGAGGTAGCTGGCGTTGAACGCCCACTTGTCGTCCCAGGCGCGGTCGAGCTGGAATTCGACCGCCTTGTAGGTGCGCCTGGGCTTCTTGTAACCCATGATCGCGCCGCTGCCGCTCGCGATGTAGCCGTCCTTCGAGGAGTCGAACTCGACCCAGTCGTTGGTGTCCGGGCACCACAGCGTCGCCTTGTCGCCGGGGTTGATGATGGGCCAGTCGCCGGAATACCAGGGACAGCCCGCGACGTGGTTGATGCGCACGTCCTCCACCGCGCGCGTCACCTTGCGGTAGGTGGCATTGACGCCGTACGACCACGCCGTGTCGATCGCCTGCTGGAAGCCCAGGATGAACTCGTCCTGGAAGACCTGCTTCAGGTCGCGGGCGACCGCGGTGCGTACGTCGTCGGGCGCGGGGGCGTTGCCGTCGGTATTGACCGCGCCGATCTGCGGGCCGAGGTTCGGGACCAGGTAGGTAGCGCCGGTCACCGGGTGGGTCCGCTCGGTCCAGCCGTTGAGCACGTAGTACGTGTGCTCGTCGGTGGTGCCGCCGCCGAAATAGTCGGTGAGCTTGTTGGTCAGCGGGATGTAGTAGCGGCCCGCGTTGCCGAACACCTTGGTCGTGCCGTCGCCCTTCACGTCCCAACTGAAGCCCACGCGCGGAGCCATCATGTCGGAGAAATCGGCCTTGGCGAAGGTCGCGCCCGAAGCCAGCTTGTTGTGGAACTTGTCGAACCGCAGGCCCAGGTTGAGCAGCAGGTTGGGCGTGACGTTCCAGTTGTCCTCCACGTAGAACGCCTGCGCCTCGGTGGTGACCGGGGAGCCGGTGATGTAGCGCCGCGCGTCGACGATGCGGTTGACGCCGGCCGGGACCAGCGCGCCGTTGGGCAGCAGGGCGCCAGCGGTGGCGGCCTGCGCCTGGTAGCTCACGCCGTCGCCCGGATACACCACCGAGCTGTCCGAATCCATGATCTCCTGGTCCAGGCCGAAGCGCAGCAGGTGGTCGCCCAGCACCCATTCGAAGTCCAGCCGCGTGGCCTTGCGCTTGTCGTAGCGGCTGCTGATGCTGCTGTTGCTGGGGTGGCAGCCTTCCGGCGTGGTCACCGGGCCGAACGCGCCGGTGTAGCTGCCGGAGCGGGTGATGATGCTGCAGTCGGCGTCCAGCGGCGTGCCGCTGACGGCGCTGCGCTCGTTCACGCCGTACATCGCCTTGGCGGTGAAGTTGTTGCCGAAGTGGCCGGTATAGGTCAGCGACCAGTTGTCGCCGCCCGAGCCGGCCGTGCTGTTGCCCCGCCAGTCGCCGAACGCGGCGTTGTTCCAGTCGTAGGCGTACTTGGTGGTGACCGAGTCGGCCTTGTCGGAGAACGCCAGCAGCTCGAGCAGGTGGTCGTCGGTGATGCGCCAGTCGAACTTGGCGCCCCAGAAGTCGTTGTCGCTCTTGGTGGTCCACGCCTGGGTCGTGTCGATGTCCCGGGGCCGGCTGTCGCGCATCTCGTACATGGCGAAGAAGAACAGCCTGTCCTTCACGATCGGGCCGGACGCCCAGACGTTGGCCTTGTAGAAGGGGTTGGCGTCGCGGCTGGTGCGCTCGCGCTCGTCGACGGTGCCGTCGCTGTGGAAGTGGTCCTTCTTCGGCGACGCCCACGCCGCCGGTTCCATCGTCACCTGCGCGCCGCCGTGGAACTCGTTGCCGCCGGAGCGCGTCACCGCGTTGATGACGCCACCGGTGCTGCGGCCGAACTCCGCCGAGTAGCCGCCGGTCTTGACCTGGAATTCCTCGTAGAAACCGAAGGGCACCGAGGAAAAGCCCTGCCGGCGGTACGGGTCGGTCACGTTGAGGCCGTTGATGTAGACGGCGTTCTCCGCCACCGACGAGCCGCCGAAGGTGAGGCCGCCGAACGTCGCGCCCGAGGAGACCACGCCCGGCGCCAGCAGCGCGACCGAGCTGAGGCTCTGGTCCACCGGCAGCCGCGCCAGTTCCTCGCGCCTGATGTTGGTCGCCGACTCCGTCGAACGCACGTCCACGCGGTTGACCACGCGCGAACCGACCACCTGCACGGCATCCAGGTTCACCAGGTTGCCGCCGGCGCCCAGGTTCACCGTGGTGGTGCCGCCCAGCGAGACGTTGACGCCGACCGAGTCGCCGACGCTCTGCCCGCCGCGGTTGAGCTGCAAGCTGTAGTCGCCCACCGGCAACTGGCTCAGGCGGTAGCTGCCGTCCGTGCCGGCGGTGACCGTGCGGCTGGCGCCGGTGGCGGTGTTGGTGATGGTGATCTGGTCGCCCGCGCTGGCGCGGCCGGCGATCGCGCCGGTGGCGCTCTGCGCCAGGACCGCCGGCGACATCGCCGCCAGACACGTGCCGAGCGCAAGGCCCAGCGCCGCCTTCTTCAATACCTTGCCTTTCATCCCCGCTCTCTCCTGCTGAGGTGTTTGGTTGAGGTGGTTGTCCGATCGTCCCAGGCCCTTCCTGCCGTCAGCCGCCGCCCTCCGGCGGCAGCACCGTCCATTCGAAGCCGTAGTCCCACTGGTCGAAGTAGAGGTTGCCTCCCCTCCACTCCGCTTCGCCGCGCTGCAGGTCCACCGTTTCCGAACGGAAGTGCTGCTTGGCGGGCACGAAGTCGCGCGAATAGTCGTCGTTGAAGGCGATGCGGTAGGCGTCCAGACCGCCCAGGTAGAACCAGCGCAGCGCCGGGTCGTCCGACGGCAACTGGCCGGTGGTCACGTCCATCGGCACCCAGCCGTAGGGCGCCAGGTACAGCCAGCCCCAGTCGTGCATGTTGTCGTAGCCGACCGCGTCGTCCGAATAGACCCAGCCCGACTGCCAGCGCGCGGGAATGCCGTTCATGCGCAGCAGGGTGATCAGCAGCAGCGTCTGCTGGCCGCAGTCGGCGTGGCCGGCGCGGAAGGCGTAGTCGCCGATGTTGGCCAGGGTGGAATATTCGCGCGCGCCGGCCCAGGGGATGCGATCCACCGCCGCGAACAGCTTCTGCGCGATGCGGTAGGGATTGGTCTCGGTGCCGACGACCTGCGCACTGAACCGGCGCAGGTCGTCGGTGAACACCACGTGCGGGGCGCGCTGGGCGACGAACGGGGCCAGCTCCGGAGTGATCTGCGCCGGCACCACCCGTTCCGGGTCGATGTCGAAGCGGCGCGCATACACCGTCATCTCGTAGGTGACGGAAAAGACGGTCGGCTGCCCCGCCGCGACCGGCTGCTCCAGGTAGGCCGTGCGTTGCAGCGCGCTTTCCGGCGCGACCTGCACGCCAGCCGGTTGGCTGGCGATCAGCCGGATGTCCTGCTGCTGCCCGGGGATGGCGCGCGGATAGGGGATCCATGCCCGCACGGTTTCGCCCGCCGGCACCGCGCCGGGCTTCACCGTCAGCGACTGGGTCACCCGCAGCCGGCGTGGCGCCACGCTGGTGGCGTGCATGGCGCGCGCGGCGTCCACGACCTCGCGGTGGTGCGGATGCAGGGTCTCGAACGGCCCATCGCGGAAGGGCGCGACCGGCGGCGCTCGCCGCGCGGCGGCTTCCGGGCTGAGGCGAAAGAGATTGGAGGCGGACCGGTTGAAGTAGCGCGCGTCGCCGTCGATGGTCATCCGTTCGACCAGGCCTTGCGCGTCCCAGCGGCAGAATTCGTCTTCGGTCAGGTCCGGTACCTGCCTGCGGATGCGCTCGCGCACCTCGGCCCCGTCCAAACCGAAATCCAGCCGGATGCGGCGCATGCGCTCGCGCTGGAACAGCAGGGCCTGGCGGTCGGGTTCGGCCAGGTCGCCATCCGCCAGTCGGTGCTCGATGGTCTGGTCGGCTTCGGCGAAGTGCCCGGCATCGATCTGCGCGATCACCCCGCCCAGGACATCCGCGGCCGGATCCGCGTGCGCCGGAAGCTGCATCGCGGCCAACAGCGCCAGCACGCCCCACCAGCGCGGCCGCCGGCGCGCAGGCGGCCCAGACCGACGCACGCGGTACGCGGCCGGTGTCGGTGCAGTGTGCTGGCTTCCGCTGGCATCCACGTCGAACAGACCCCTCGCCGACTGGTCGGGGCTGTGTAACACGGTCATCTCACGGTGGTCAATAATTTATTCTTGATTTTTGGTCGTCGAGAAATAAATATTCTTGCAGAACGGCCCGGACCGTGGCGTCATGGCGGCAGTCCGGTACCCGGCGGAGGGGAACATGAACAAGGCTGCACGCCATTCCATTGGCCTGCCCGGCGCTGCGCCGCGGGTCCGCGTGCGCGGTCCGCTGCTGGCCGCCGCCGTCGCGCTGGCGCTGATCGCGGCGCCGGCGTGGTCTCGCCAGGCCACGGCGCCGGCGATCCCGCCGCACGGCGTGGTAGGCGTGGATGCACGCCATCTGCAGGCGCAGTACTGGATCGACAAGCAGGCGCACCCCGATCGCGCCCTCCTCGATGCGCCGGGCATCGCCGCGCAGAACCGGCGCCTGCTGGCCACCGACCGCCACGTCCACGACCTGCGCGCCCTGCCGGCGGAACTGCCGCGCGCCCGGGTGCAGGAATGGCTGGCCACCGTGTCCTCGCCGCCCACGCGCACGCTGTACGACGAGCAGGGCCAGGCGCTGTCGAAGGAACGCCTGGACGCCATCCAGAGCAACGCCGCGCTGGACGCGGTGCCCGCCACGGCAGCGGCGCGCTACGGCCTGATCGTGCACCGCGCCGACCTGCGCGCCTTCCCCACCCGCGAGCGCGTCTTCAGCACGCTCGGCGACACCGACATCGACCGCTTCCAGGAAAGCGCGCTGTTCCCCGGCACGCCGGTCGTCGTCGCCCATGCCAGCGCCGACGGCCAGTGGTACTTCGTGGTCAGCCCGCTGTACGCGGCCTGGGTGGAGAAGCGGTATGTGGCCGAAGGCCCGCGCGACACCGTGCTCGGCTACGGCGAGGGCACGCCCGCGCTGGTCGTGACCGGCGCCACCGCGCGCACCGTCCACAACCCGGAAGAACCCGGCCTGTCCGAACTCCAGCTCGACATGGGCGTGCGCGTGCCGCTGGCCGCCGACTGGCCGGCGGACGCGCCGGTCAACGGCCAGCACCCGTACACCTCCTACGTGGTCCGGCTGCCGGTGCGACGCGAGGACGGCTCGCTGGCCCTGCTGCCCGCGCTGGTGCCGCGCACCGCCGACGTCGCCCCCGACTACCTGCCGCTGACGCCGGCCAACCTGCTGCGCCAGGGCTTCAAGTTCCTCGGCGAACGCTACGGCTGGGGCCACGGCTACAACGCGCGCGACTGCAGCGGCTTCGTCTCCGAGGTGTACCGCAGCAT
This sequence comes from uncultured Pseudoxanthomonas sp., assembly GCA_937975725.1. GTDB lineage: Bacteria > Pseudomonadota > Gammaproteobacteria > Xanthomonadales > Xanthomonadaceae > Pseudoxanthomonas_A. Next base: position 11,445 of record CALJUL010000086.1, read on the forward strand.
GGGCGTGGCGCTGCCGCGCAACACCAGCGCGCAGGCGGTCAGCCCGGTGCTGGAGCGCGTCGGCTTCGACGCCGGCGACGGCCACGAGAAGCGGCTCGCCGTGCTGCGCACGCTGCGGGTCGGCGATCTGGTCTACATTCCCGGACACGTCATGATGGTCGTCGGCCACGACGCCGGCACCACCTACGTGATCCACGACACCACCGGCATCAGCTACCGCGGCGCCGACGGCAAACCGGTGCGCACCACCCTCAACGCCGTCGCCGTCACGCCGCTGGAGCCGCTGCTTTTCAATGGCGAGCAAGCGACCGTGGACCGCATCACCGCCATCCAAAGGATCCGTCCACAAGGACAACCATGAAGATCACCGACATCCGCTTCGGCATGCTGCGCGTGCCGCTGAAGACCCCTTTCAAGACCGCGCTGCGCACCGTGGACACGGTGGAGGACATCGTGGTGATCGTACAGACCGACACCGGCCACGTCGGCTACGGCGAGGCGCCGGCCACGGCGGTGATCACCGGCGACACCCACGGCTCCATCATCGAGGCCATCGGCAAGTTCATCCGGCCGCGCCTGATCGGGCAGGAGATCGCCAACCTCAACCGCATCACCGAGCTGGTGCAGACCGCGCTGGAGCGCAACACCAGCGCCAAGGCCGCGGTGGAGATCGCCATCTACGACCTGTGGGGGCAGCTCTACAACGCACCGCTGTACCAGATGCTGGGCGGCGGCGACCCGGTCATCACCACCGACATCACCATCAGCGTGGACTACATCGACAAGATGGTGGCCGACTCGATCAGCGCGGTCGAGCGCGGCTTCGAGTCGCTGAAGATCAAGGTGGGCAAGGATATCGGCCTGGACATCGAGCGGGTCAAGGCCATCCACGCCGCGGTCGAAGGCCGCGCGCTGCTGCGGCTGGACGCCAACCAGGGCTGGACCGCCAAGCAGGCGGTGTTCGCCATGCAGCACCTGGAGGACGCCGGCGTGGTGCTGGAACTGCTGGAGCAACCGGTGAAGGCGCGCGACATCGACGGCATGAAGTACGTCACCGACCGCGTGCACACGCCGGTGATGGCCGACGAGAGCGTGTTCGGCCCCACCGAGGTGATCGACCTGATCAAGATGCGCGCGGCCGACATCATCAACATCAAGTTGATGAAGACCGGCGGCATCTCCAACGCGGTGCGCATCGCCGACATCGCCTCGCTCTACGGCGTGGACTGCATGATCGGCTGCATGCTGGAAAGCAGCATCAGCGTGGCGGCGGCGGTGCACCTGGCCGCGGCCAAGGCCAACGTGATCACCAAGGTGGACCTGGACGGGCCGTCGCTGGGCCAGTTCAATCCGGTGGAGGGCGGCGTGATTTTCAACGAGTCTGAAATCACAATAACCGACGCGCCCGGGCTGGGCATCCGCGAAATCCGCGGGCTGGAACTGCTGCCGGGCTGAGCCCGGCCACGCCGGCCGTTGTCATGGCCGCCCTGTCGCCTTCACACTGACGCCATGACGATTCCCTTGGTGAAGATCCGCTCCGAGCGCGACCAGATGTCGGCCATCGAGCGCCGCATCGCCGACTTCATCCTCGACAACGCCCATCTGCTGCGCGACTACTCCTCGCAGCAGTTGGCCAGCGCGCTGGGCATCAGCCAGTCCAGCGTGGTCAAGTTCAGCCAGAAGTTCGGCTTCAAGGGCTACCCCGACCTCAAGTATTCGATCAGCGAGGCGCTGGCGCGCAACGGCAACGCGCTAGCGCAGGTGCCGGAGGCCGCGCGCGACGACCAGCCCGCGGACACCTACCTGCACTTGCAGGAAAACCTGCGCCGCAGCAAGGCGGCGGCGGAGGAAGAGACCCGGGTGCTCAACCCGCGCGCGCAGATCGAGGCCATCGTCGAGATGGTCGACCGCGCCGGCAAGGTGTTCGTCTGCGGCCTGGGCGACGACGGCCTGTTCGCGCGCGAGTTCGCCATGCGGCTCTCGCTGGTGGGCCTGCTGACGGTCCACCACGCCGATCCGATCCTGATGATGGCCAACCTGTCGGCGGCCCGCCCCGGCGACGTGCTGCTGATGTTATCCGAGTTCGGCAAGCTGCCCGAGCTGTCGCAGGTCAGCCGCCAGTTCCAGGCCTGCGAAGGCAAGGTCATCTCCATCACCCGCCACACCGCCAACCCGCTGCGCGCGCACGCCGACGCCGCGCTGGTGGTGTCGGCGCACGACCCGGCGCCGCACGTGGAGCAGTTGCTGTACCGCTCCTCGCTGCAATCGCTGCTGGACTTCCTGTTCGTGCTGCTGTGCCAGACCAATCCGGAAAGGTACCGCCAGCTTTCCATCAACCTCGAACGCATCCACCACCTGCTGGAGTCGTAATGTCCGCACACGACCTGCCGCGCCGCCGTTTCCGACCGTCGGCCCTCGCTGGCTTCCTGCTCGCGCTCTGCGCCAGCGCCTGCACCGCTCCCGAAACACCCGCGCCCGCGTCCGCTCCCGCGCCCACACCCACATCGGCGGCGGCATCGCTGCCCTGGCACGACGCACAGCAACTGGTGCTGGTCGTGACCGACGGTTGGGACGCCACCTCCGGCACCCTGCAACGCTTCGAGCGCCAGGGCGAGCAATGGAAGCCGGCCGCGCCCGCCGCACCCATCGCCGTCGGCCGCCACGGCGCGGCCTGGGGACTGGGCCTGCACCCCGCGCAGGCGGACGGCCCGCAGAAGCAGGAAGGCGACGGCCGCGCGCCGGCCGGCGTGTTCACCCTGGGCGAAGCCTTCGGCTACGCCGGACAGGACGGCACCCGCATGCCCTATCGGCCCATGCAGGACACCAGCTACTGCATCGACGTGCCCGACTCGCCGCTCTACAACCGCATCGTCGACACGCGCGAAGTGGGCGAGGACGCCGCCAAGGGTTCCACCGAACCGATGCGGCTGGACCTGCGCAACGACGGCGACCCGCGCTACCGCAAGGGCCTGGTGATCGGCCACAACACCGGCGCGGTGCCGCGCGCGGGCAGTTGCGTGTTCGCGCACCTGTGGCGCCAGCCGGGCGAACCCACCGCCGGCTGCACCGCGATGGCCGCCGAGACCATGGACGCGATGTTCGCGTGGCTGCGGCCCGATGCGCGGCCGGTGTTCGTGCTGCTGCCACGCGCGGAATACCAGCGCCTGGCCGGTGAATGGCGCCTGCCGGCGCCGGAGGCCGCGCCATGAGGTGGCCGGGCGCGACCGCGCGCGTATTGATCGGCCTGCTGTCGGGCGCCGCCGTGGGCCTGTCGCTGGCGCACTGGATGCCGCAGACGGCCGCGACGGCGGTCGGCATCGCGCAGCCGATCGGCAAGCTCTGGCTCAGCGGCCTGCAGATGACCGTGGTGCCGCTGGTGCTGTCGCTGGTGATCCTTGGCGTAGCCACGGCCAGCGACGCCGCAGCCTCCGGGCGCGTGGCGCGCCGCGCCATGGTGGTGTTCATCGCCTTGCTGTCGCTGTTCGCCGCCTATGCGGCCATCGTCGCGCCGCTGGTGCTGGCGATGGTGCCGCCGAGCGAAGCGCTCACCGCCACCCTGCACGGCACCCTGCCCACCGTCACCGAGGTGAAGGCGCCAGGCCTGGCCGACTGGCTGAGCTCGGTGATCCCGAGCAACGCCATCATGGCGGCCGCGCAGGGCATGATGCTGCCGGTGGTGGTGTTCGCGCTGTTCTTCGGCTTCGCGCTCACCCGCGTGCAGCAGGACCGGCGCGCGCAGATCATCACCTTCTGCCACGGCATCGCCGACACCATGATCGAGATCGTGCGCTGGATGCTGCTGGCCGCGCCGCTGGGCGTGTTCGCGCTGGTGCTGGCGGTGTGCGCGCAGGCGGGCATCGGCGTGATCGGCGCGCTGGTGGGCTACATCGCGCTCCAGTGCGGCATGTACTTGGGCGCGATCCTGATGTGCTACGTGCTGGTGGCGGTGTTCGCGCGGCAGTCGCCGCTGGCCTTCGCCAAGGCGATCCTGCCGGCGCAGGTGGTGGCGGCCAGCACGCAGTCCTCGCTGGCCTCGCTGCCGGCGATGGTGGAGAGCGCGCGCTTCCGCCTCGGCCATCCGCGCGCGGTGGCGGCGCTGGTGCTGCCGATGGCGGTGACGCTGTTCCGCATCACCAGCCCGATCCAGTACCTGGTCGCGGCCTGCTTCGTGGCCTGGGCCTACGGCATCGAGTTGAACGCGGTGACGCTGGCTGCCGGCGCCGCGCTGGCGGTGGTGATCAGCCTGGGTTCCATCGGCCTGCCGGGCCAGGTGAGCTTCATGGCCACGGTGATGCCGGTGACGCAGGCCATGGGCCTGCCGATCGCGCCGCTGGGCCTGCTGCTGGCGGTGGACACCATCCCGGACGTGTTCGCCACCACCGGCAACGTCACCGGCGACCTGACCGCCGCCAGCATCGTGGCGCGGCAATCGCCGGACGCGCGCGACAGCGACGACGGCGCAGCGTCCATTCCGGAATAGCCGCAACTCCGCCATGGCGGGCGGGCATGATGCCGCCCGCCATGGCGCTGCCGGTGCGCAGCCGGCAGCCGATGCCTTGATCCATCGTTCCGGACTCATCCGGGCACGCTCGAACACGCCCGGACGCCGCAAGGCGTGCCGGGCGTGCACATGAAGGGGGTCGTGTCTTCCTGGCCCGCGTATCGCATCGCGCAGGCCCGCCGTCGATCAGCCCATGGCGGCCAATTCGAGGGGAGCAGCACCCACCCGTTCGCGCGCGGCCGGGGAAGCGGTGCGGCGGTACGGGCGCGACGCCCGGTAGGCTTCGACGAGCTGCTGCAAGGGCAGCGCCATGTCCGGATACGCCTGCAACGAGGCGATCACCTGGTCCCAGATGCCGTCCTGCGCCCAGCGGGTGAAGCGCACGTAGATGCTGTGCCAGGCGCCGCAATGCGTTTCCAGGCGCCCCCACGGCTGCTGGGTGACCGCGATCCAGACGACCGCCTCGAGGAACCGGCGCGTCCGGCTGTTGTTGATGGCGCGCGCCCGGATCAGGGGGGGCAGGCTGGCGACGATGCGCTGCCAGCGCGGGTCGTCCAGGGCGATGGCCGGCAGCCCGAGCCCGCCCGGGACTCCGTGTTGGCCTTGCGGGATGGATCGCTCGACGCAGGTCATCGCGCTCACTCCTTTCCGTTTTCGTTCCGTTGCGGCGCTTCCTGCGCCCGCACGCGGCCCCTGCGGATGAATTCGGCAATCGGTCAAAGCAAAGGACATGCGCGGCAGGAGGCCCGGTCGAAAGTTCCCGGCCGGGCGGCGCAATTTATGTACTGGTCAGTTTGATATTCAGGAGATGTTGTGAGGCGGTGCGGATACTGCGCAGGCGGTCGCTTCCCGGCCGCGATCCACCAAAACAAAAACGAGAGAACAGAGGCGTTCCCATGAAGAAGTCCTTGCTTGCCCTGACCCTGCTGGCTGCCGCTCCCTTCGCCGCTTCGGCCGCCGAGGGCGTGTCCTACAACTACGTCGAAGGCGGTTACACCGCGACCAACATCGACGGCCCCGACGCCGACGGCTGGGCGCTGAAAGGCTCCGTCGCCGTGCATCCCAACTTCCATCTCTTCGCCGACTACAGCAACCAGGAAGTCGACGACGTCAACGTCGGCTTCGACCAGTGGCGCATCGGCGTGGGCTACAACCACGAGCTGTCGCAGCGCGTCGACCTGCTGACCCGCGTGGCCTACGAGAAGGCGAAGACCGACAGCTTCACCGTCGGCGGCCAGCGCTTCCCCGGCCTCAGCGCCGACGGCTACAGCGTGGAAGTCGGCGTGAACAGCGCGCTGACCAACCGCCTCAACGGCTACGCGCTGGCGGGCTACGAAGACGGCGACGACTACGACGGCGAGTTCTACGGCCGCCTCGGCGCGCAGGTGAAGTTCACCCCGAACTGGAGCGCTTCGGCCGACGTCAAGCTGGTCGACGGCGACACCCAGTGGTTCGTCGGCCCGCGCTTCTCCTGGTAACCGGCGGCAGACGTTCCCCGCGACGCGTCCCCTCCCTCTCTCCCCGCGTCGCACCCCAAAGCCCGGCCCTGGTGGCCGGGCTTTTCTTTGCGCGCTTGCGGGCGGGCTTGGCAGATCGGAGCCGATGGAGCGGAACGCCCCCATCGAACGGCATGCGTTGCATGCGGGCGCACTCGGTTTGCCCGACATGCGGCGGAAGGATCGTCCTGGCCTGCACTGCGAATGCCCGGACACCATGGCGGCAGTCCGCGATGTGCGGGAAAGCGAATCACAGGCAAGAAAAAGCCCGGCATCGCGCCGGGCCTTCGTGGCATGCGGAAGGCAGGACGCCTGCAACTTCCTGCATCGCGCGACTCGATGCGCCGCGCTACTTGAACAGCGTCTCCGGATACTCCGGCTTCTGCTCGCGGGACAGCAGCATGCGCAGGCCGTCGGTGGGCGTCAGGTCGCCGTGCAGCACGGCGCGCACGGCGCTGGAAATCGGCAGGTCGATGCCGTGGCGGTCGGCCAGGCGCATCACTTCGTCGGCGGTCTGCACGGATTCCACCACCTGGCCGATCTCGCGCACGGCATCCTGCAACGATTGGCCGCGGCCCAGCGCCAGACCCAGGCGGCGGTTGCGCGACAGATCGCCGGTGCAGGTCAGCACCAGGTCGCCCAGCCCGGCTAGGCCCATCAGAGTCTCCGGCTTGGCGCCGATGGCGGCGGACAGGCGCAGCATTTCGTTGAGGCCGCGGGTGATCAGGCCGGCGCGCGCGTTGAGGCCAAGCTGCATGCCGTCGGCCACGCCGGTGGCCACCGCCAGCACGTTCTTCATCGCGCCACCGAGTTCGGCGCCGACCATGTCGTCGCCGGTGTAGGCGCGGAAGGCCGGGCCATGCATCACGTCCGCCACCGCCTGCGCGAACGCCGCGTCGGCGCCGTGCACGGTCACCGCGGTGGGCAGGCCCAGCGCGACTTCCTTGGCAAAGGACGGGCCGGTGACCACGGCCAGCGGCACGGCGGGACCGAGGATGTCCTCGGCCACTTCGTGCAGGAAGCGGCCGGAACCCGGCTCGAAGCCCTTGGTCGCCCACGCCACGCCGGCGTGCGCGGGCCGCAGCGGAGCCAGCTTGCGCAAGGTCTCGGTGAACGCATGCGAAGGCACCACCACCAGCACCTGGTCGGCGCCGTGCAGCGCGGCGGCCAGGTCGGTGGTGGCCCGCAGGTTGGACGGCAGCGGGATGCCGGGCAGGTAGCGGGTGTTTTCGTGGCGCGCGTCGATGGCTTCGACCATCGCGGCGTCACGGCCCCACAGGGTCACCGCATGGCCGTGCCGCGCCATCAGCGCGGCGAGCGCGGTGCCCCAGGAACCGGCCCCGAGCACCGCGACCTGCAACGGCGTTTCCGTTTGCGGTTCGGTCATCCCTCACCCCTGCGCGAAGGCCCGCCCTGCCGGGCGCGCGGCCCCCGGATCAGGCGTTGCCCGCGGGTTCGGAGTTGGCCAGCTCGGCGCTGCCGCCGGCCTGCGCGTTGCGCTGGCGCAGCGATTCGGCGTACAGCGCGTCGAAGTTGATCGGCTGCAGGAAGAACGGCGGGAAGCCGCCGGCCTGCACCAGGTCGCTCACCAGTTGGCGCACGTAGGGGAACAGGATGTTCGGGCACTGCGTGCCCAGCAGCACGTCGATGGCCTGCGGGTCCAGGTTGATCAGGCCGAAGACGCCGGCCTGCTGCACTTCGGCCACGTAGGCAGTCTTGTCGCCGGCCTTGCAGGTCAGGGTCACGCCCAGCACCACTTCGAAGGCGTTCTCGCCCAGGCGCTGCACGCGCTGGTTGAGGTTGAGCTGCAGTTCCGGCTGCACGTTCTCGGCGAAGATCGCCGGGGCGCCGGGGGCTTCGAAAGAAACGTCCTTGACGTAGATCTTCTCGACAGTGAAAGCGGGGCCAGCGGCTTCGGCGGCAGGCGCGACCGCGCCGTTGGTGGTCTCGTCGGACATTTCTTGACTCCGGAATCTCGGGATTGGTGCGGTGAATGGGAGATTATGGCATGGCGCCGCCGCGGCCCTGGTTCAAGGGGGGCGGTGCGGCCAGCGGCGGGCTCAGCGGCCCTTGACCAGGGGCAGGTCGGCCTGCTGCCAGGCGGCGACGCCGCCGTCCAGCCAGTAGACCTTCTCGAAGCCGGCCTTCTTCAGGCGCTTGGCGGCCCCGGCCGACGCCTGCCCGGTGCGGCACACCAGCACCACCGGCAGCGACCTGGCCGCGGCCAGCAGTTTGTTCTCGGGGTCGAAGCTGCTCGGCAGCACGTTGCGGCTGCCGGCGATGTGGCCCTTCTCGTAGTCGTTGCTGGCCGACAGGTCCACGACCAGCGCGTTCTCGCTGTTGACCAGTTGGGTCAGCTCGGCCGGGCGCAGCGCCTTGTAGCCGCGGAACAGGCGGGAGATCTCGGTGTAGACCAGGGCGACCGTCAGGCCCAGCAATGCCAGCGATAGCATCTGGTTCCAGGGCGAACGGGTGGCGAAGGCCAGGATTTCTTCGAAATTCACGGGCGATGGCGGCAGTGGAGCGGGCGGCGATTGTCGCACAGGACGCCGCCGCGCCGGCGGGTCATTCGCCGTTCCACAGGTCCGGCAGGCCCACCGCCAGCCACCAGCGCTTGGCCTGCGGATCCCAGCGCCAGCGCTCGCGGTAGCGCAGCGTGCGTTCGGCCATGGTGTGCTTGTTGATCACGCGCAGTTCGATGCTGCGTTCCACCGCGCCGTCCGGGCCGACGCTGCTGGCCAGGTCGCGGTAACCGGAAATCTGCACCTGCCGGTAGCGCTCGAACTCCAGTTCGGTCATCGGGTGACCGGCGCGGTAGTCGGGATCGACCGCCTGCCAGGCGTCCTCGAATTCGCCCCAGCGGACCGCGGCCGCGTACGCGTCCTGCACCTGTTGCAGCCTGCCGCGCTGCATGCGGTTCTGCGCGGTCGCCGGCGCCAGTACCGCCAGCAGGACCGCCGCCATCCACCATCGCCCGATCAGCCGCATCGCCTTCTCCCCGTGTCCGCCCGCATGCTACCGCTTGGCCAGCGCGACGAAACGGCCGGCCAGCGTGGTCGCCAGCCCGCCTTCAGGCAGCGGCACCTCGGCCTCCACCTGGATGCGCGCGCGGCCGCGCTGGCGCAGGGTGTCGACGAAGCCTTCCCAGTCCTGCCCCTCGGCCAGCGCCGCCTCGGCCACCAGGTCGGCCCGCAGCGGCGCCAAGTAGCGGATCTGGCTGTCGGCCACGTACACCTCCGCCTCCACTCCCGCCAGCCGCAACTGCAACGTCACCAGGCCCCAGCCGGCCACCGTCATCAGCGACGTCAGGCTCCCGCCGAACGCGGTGCCCTTGTCGTTGACGTTGGCCGACAGCGGCGCGGCCAAGCGCAGGCGGCCGTCGCGGAAGCCCGCCACGTCCACCCGCATCGCCGCCACCGGCGGCATGCCGCGGCAGTGGTCGCGCAGTTCCTGCAGGGCGTCTTCCAGACTCATCGCTCATAATCCGCGCATGGGGATTCCCGCGCCGCCGGCATGGTACGTCATCTCGCTGCGACCGCAGGGCGCGCACGAGGCCCTGCGCCGCGCCGCGCAACGCCGCGGCGCCGGACTGCTGGCGCTTTCGCCCTGGCGCATCCGCGCCAGCGACGACGACGCCACGCGCGAAGCGCTGCGCGCGGCCCTCGACGCCCGCCGGGTGCTGTTCACCAGCCCGGCGGCCGTGGCGGCGGCGCAGCGCCTGCTGCCGCTGCGCGCGCGGGACGGCCAGACCTGGCTGGCGGTCGGCGCCGGCACCGCCGACGCGCTGCGGCGCGCGGGCATCGCCGAGGTCGTCGCGCCCCGGCGCATGGACAGCGAAGGCCTGCTGGCGCTGCCCGTCCTGCGCGACGTGGCGGGCCAACCGATCGGCTTCGTCACCGCGCCCGACGGACGCAACCTGCTGGCGCCGACCCTGCTCGCCCGCGGCGCGGTGCTGCGGCGCGCCGAGGTCTACCGGCGCGAGCCGGTCGCGTTTTCCGCGAAGGCGCTGCGGCGGCTGGAACGGCTGGACCGTCCGGCCTGCCTGCTGCTGAGCAGCGGCGGCGCATTGGAACACGCCCTGGCACGGCTGCCACCGCCGCTGCTGGACACCCTGCGCGGCGCCACGGTGGTCGCCGCCAGCGAACGCCTGGCCGAAGCCGCGCGCCGGTCCGGCTTCGCCCGGGTGGTCCGCGCCGAAGGGCCGCGCCCGGCGCAGTTGCTGGACGCCGCCGGCGCGGCCATGGACGCGCGCATCCGTTAGCATTTGCGCAAGCGATCATCGCCCTGCGATCGGACAAGGATGCTTGCGTGAACGACGAATCCCCGGCAACGCCCCGCTCCACCGGCCGACGCGGCCTGATCGTGGCGCTGGTCGTCGTCCTCGTGGCCGGCCTCGGCGCCTGGCGCGGCTGGGCGTGGTGGCAGGCGCGGCAGGCGGCCACGCAGGACGCCGCCGCCGACGCGGTGCAGCGCATCGCCGCGCTGGAATCGCGAGTTGAACTGCTGCGCAGCGAGCAGCGCAAGCAGGCCCAGCGCCTGCAGGACGCCGCTGCCACCAACCGCATCCTGCGCGACGAAGTGCTCGGCCTGGGCCAGCGCGGCGCGCTGCTGGAGGAAACCGTCGCGCGCCTGGCCGATCCCGACCGCCACGGCGCGCAGGCGCTGCGCCTGGACGAAGTGGAGATGCTGCTGTCGCAGGCCGCGCAGCGGCTGGCGATCGCCCACGACATCGAAGGCGCCAAGCGCGCCTACGCGCTGGCCGGCGGCATGCTCGACGGCGTGGACGACCACCGCCTGCTCAACCTCAAGCAGGCGCTGGCGCAGGAGCGTTCGGCGCTGGACGCGCTCGGCCCGGGACCGCAGGCCGAGCAGGCGCGCCAACTCGATGCATTGGCGCTGGCGGTGGCCGGGCTCGCGCGCGCGCCGTCGCGCGCGCAACTGGACGCCTCCGCGCCGCGCCCGGCCTGGCAGCGCATGCTGGCGCCGCTGGTGGACGTGCGCCCCACCCGCGACGCCACCCTGATCGCACCGGCCGAACGCACCGCCGCCGAAGCCGCGTTGCAGGTCGAATTCAGCCTGGCCCGCGCCGCACTGGAACGCGGCAGCGACGCCGACTACCGCGCCGCGCTCGCGCGCATCGGCGCCTGGCTGGCCAAGCTGTGGCCGGATTCACCCGCCCTGCACCAGGCACAGGGTCAACTGAAGGCCATGGAACAGACCACCGCCCCGCCCGATCCCGCCATCCTCGGCAGCACCCTGCAGCAATTGCGCGTGCTGCGCGGCGGCGGCCTCCGTCTGCCGGCCGCGCCGGCCACCCGCGAAGCACCGGTGGCGCCATGAAGACCTTCCGCACCGTCGTCGTCCTGCTGCTGCTCGTCCTGCTGGGCGTGCTGGCCTCGCAATGGCTGGCCACCACCGACCGCGACCTGGGCGAAGTGTTCGTCCGCTTCGCCGGCTACGACCTGCACACCAACGTGCCGCGCGCGCTGTTCACGCTGCTGGCGGTGGCGGTGCTGCTGTGGATCGCCGGCCGCCTGCTGGCGCTGCCGTTCCGCGCCTGGGGCCGCTACCGCCGCAAGCAGGCGCGCGCGCGCCTGATCGACGGGCTGGACGCGCTGCACGCGGGCCATTGGCAGAAGGCCGGCAAGCTGCTGGAACGCGCCGCCGAAGACGACGAGGTCGCCACCATCGCGCACATCGCCGCGGTGCGCGCCGCCGAAGCGCGCGGCGACGAGGCCGCGGTGCAGCGCCACCTGGACGCACTCGCCGCACGCGCGCCGGCCGCGCACGCCGTAACCGCCGCGCAGCGCGCGCTGGCGTTGGCGAGCCCGGAGGAAGCCCTCGCCGCGCTCGACGCCACCGCCGCGCAGCCCTTGCCGCCGCGCGGCCTGGCGCTGCGCGCAGACGCCCTGGCGGCGGCCGGCCGCGCCGGCGAAGCCTACGGCCTGCTCGGCGCGCTGAAGCAGCAGCAGGCGCTGGCGCCGGCGGCGCTCGACGCACTGGAAAGCCGCCTGGCCGCGCAGTCGCTGCGCGAGGCCGCCGATCCCAACGTCTTGGCCGAGCGCTGGGAAAGCCTGGCCAAGCCGCTGCGCAGCCAGCCGGAAGCCGTGGCCGCCTATGCCGAACGCGCCGCCGCGCTGCGCTGGGAAGACGCCGCCGTGCGCAGCATCGAGCAGGCGCTGGACACGCACTGGGACGAATCACTGGCCGCGCTGTACGGCCGCCTGCCCGTCGGCAAGCTGGACTCGCGCCGCGCCAGCGCGCAGCGCTGGCTGCAGGCGCATCCGGCCAGTCCCGCGCTGCTGGTCACGCTGGGGCGGCTGGCGCGCCTGCAAGGGCAACCGGTGCAGGCGCAGGATTTCCTGCATCGCGCGCTCGCCCAAGGCGCCGGCGCGGACGCCTGGGAAGAACTGGGCGAAGGCTTCGCGGCCGCCGGCGACGCCGCGCTGGCGCAACAGTGCTACGGCAACGCGCTGAAGGCAGCACGCGGCCAGTCGGCGCCGGCGCTGCCGGTGCGCGACCTGCGCCAGACCATCCACGACGAGGCCGTGCGCGAAGAGCGCGACCAGCACGGCCTGCCGCGGCTGCGCGACTGAACCGCCGCGGGCTTCAGCCCGCGGCCTTCCTGTTCCGCCGCCAGCGCCGCCACGCGACCGCCGCGGCGAGCGCCAGCAGCCACAACGGCCACAGCGCGGCGAGCGCGACCGCTACCTCCAGCCCGCCGCGCCAACCCACCGCGAGCGCATCGCCCAGGCGGCGGAAGAAGCCGGGGCCGCCATCGCGCAGCACCGCTTCCACGTCCACCCGCTCGGCCCTGCGCACCCGCGCGTCCTGATGCAGCACCAGGGTGATGGCGCTGAAGGCGATGCGGTCCTCGAATTCCTTCTGCGCCACCAACGCTTCGTCGCGCCTGCTGCGCGCCTCGTCGCGCGCCTGGATCGCGTCGGACTTGCGGTCCAGGCGGCCGCCGTCCCGCACGGCCTCGCCCAGTTCGCTTTGCGTTTCCTGCCCGCGCCGTTGCGCCAGTTGCCGGCGCAGCAGGTCGAACTGCGCATCCACGGCCCTGAAGTTGCGCCGCTCCAGGAATTCCATCCGCGGCGCGATCGCGCGCAGGAACGCCTGCGTGCGTTCGCTGGGCACGCGCACGGTCAGCTCGCCGCGCACGGTGTATTCGCTCAGCTCGATCCGCCGCCCGCGCCCGGCCGGATGGCTCCGCACGCGCCGCACCTGGGTGGCGATGTCGTTGTCCGCCACAAACCCGCCCTGCGCCGCCACTTCGTCCTCGATGGCCAGCGCCGTGCGGTAGACGTCCTCGACCTGGAATTCCGCCTGCGCGGTGCGGATGAAGCGGCGCTGCGGATCGCTGTAGGTCGCGGCGCTGGACGCGAGCTGCTCCGGCGCGACGCCGGTGGTTTCCGTTTCCACCGCGCCCGCATCGACGGCGGCCTGTGCGACCGGTGCGGCCGCCGGCACCGATGCGGCATCGGCCATCGACGCGGGCGCCTCCGCCGCCATCTCGGGCGAAGACTGGCTGCAGGCCGCCAACGCGGCCAGCAGGACGACGGACACGGCGGTGACGCGATGTGGACGCATGGCGGGAATCCTGGACAGGAGCACGGAAGGGAAGGCAGGGCGGCGACCACCCTGCACGCAGTTCCAACGCGCGGAATGCAGTGGCGGGGTTGGCGGGTTGCGGGCCGCCACGCGCATGCGGCCCGTGCGCGGGCCGCCGGCGGATCAGGGCGCAGACAGCGCGGTGACGCGGGTTTCGGAGACGCGCGCGAACGAATCCAGGGAATAGATGCGGTACAGCACCGTGCCCGCGTCTTCCACCAGCAGGCCGATCGTGCGCCCGTCTTCGAGCACGGCACGGTCCAGTACCCGCGACACCGGCGCGTCCAGCGGGGTGTAGGCGTTGCCATCCACGCGGACCAGCGCCGGCTGCACGGCGGGCTTGCGTGCCGCCGCTGCCACACCGTCGCGCTGCACTTCCAGGTAGACCGCCAGCACCGGCGCATCGCCGGTCTTCGCGGCGGTCAGCATCTCGACCTGGCGGATCGCCTGCCCATTGTCCTTGAACAGCCAGTGCGCCGCGCGTGCGTCGCCGTGCAGAAACACCAGGTTGCGGGTCACGAAGCCGGGGCCGTAGCTCCCGGACAGGCCGCGCGGCGCACCGGCGTCGTCGGCCGACTCCACCCGCAGCAGCAGGTTGCCCGAGCCGCGGACGGCGTCGACGTCGCCGAAACGCAGCCGTTGCGGCACCTGCCCGCCCGGCGCCGGCGCCTGCACCACTTCGACCGTATCGCGCGCGCGCCAGCGCCGGCTTTCCAGCGTGCTCTGCAGCCAGACCCAGGCGATGACCAGCAGCAACAGCAGGCCACCCAGCGCGAGCGCGCGATGGACCCAGCGGAAGAAGCGGTTCGGCTCGCCCATGCGGCGGTCAGCGCTCCACGATCGCCACCACGCCCATGCCGCCGGCGGTGCAGATGGAGACCAGCGCCCGGCCGCCGCCGCGCTGCTTCAGTTCCTTGGCGACGGTGGCGACGATGCGCGCGCCGGTGGCGGCGAAGGGGTGGCCGGTCGCCAGCGAGGAACCGTTGGGGTTCATCTTCGCCGGGTCGATCCGGCCCAGCGGCGCATCCAGGCCCAGCCGGTTGCGGCAATAGTCCTCGCTCTCCCACGCACGCAGCGTGCACAGCACCTGCGCGGCGAACGCCTCGTGGATCTCGTAGATGTCGAAGTCCTGCAACGTCAGGCCGTGGCGCTTGAGCATTTCCGGCACCGCGATGGTCGGCGCCATCAGCAGGCCTTCGCCGTGGACGAAATCCACCGCCGCCACCTGCGCGTCCTTCAGGTAGGCCAGCGGCTCGTGGCCGTGCGCCTTCGCCCATTCGTCGCTGGACAGCAGCACCGCCGCGGCGCCGTCGGTCAGCGGCGTGGAATTGGCCGCGGTCAGCGTGCCGCGGCCGGAGGTCTTGTCGAACGCCGGCTTCAGCGTCGCCAGTTTTTCCAGCGAGGTGTCCGGGCGCAGGATGTTGTCGCGCTCCTGCCCGCGGAACGGCGCGATCAGGTCGTCGAAGAAGCCGCGCTCGTAAGCCGCGGCCAGCTTCTTGTGCGAGGCCACCGCGAGTTCGTCCTGCGAATCGCGCGAGATGTTCCACTCCTTGGCCATGTCCTCGCAGTGCTCGCCCATGCTCTTGCCGGTGCGCGGCTCAGCCACGCCGGGGAATTCGGGCTTGAGCTCGCCGAAGCGGAAGCCGCTCACCAGCGCCTTGATCTTGTCCTGCGTGGTCCTGGCGCGGTTGGCCGCCAGCAGGCGCGCGCGCAGCTTCTTGCCGTAGACGATCGGCACCTCGGACGTGGTGTCCGAACCGCCGCCGATGCCCGAGTCGATCTGACCCAGCGCGATCTTGTTGCCGATGTGGATGATGGTGTCCAGGCTGGTGCCGCAGGCGCGCTGCAGGGTGATGCCCGGGGTCAGCGGCGACAGGCCGGAGGACAGCGCGGCCTCGCGGCCCAGGTTCCAGTCGGAGGAATGCTTGATGACCGCGCCCATCGCCACTTCGCCGAGCTGCTGGCCGTGCAGGCCGAAGCGCTCGACCAGCGCGCCCAGCGTGCGCACCGACATGCCCAGGTTGCCGACATCCGCGTAGGCCGTGTTCTGACGGCAGAACGGAATGCGGACGCCGCCGAGGATGGCGACGGGGCGGGGTGCGGGCATGGGGACCTCTCTGCGGATGGTGTCTACGGGTGCCAAGCGAGGATGCCGCCCGGGCGGCAGGCATAATGGGGGAGTGTAATGCGCCCCTCCACCGCCTCCAACCGCTGACATGACTCGATCCACAACCGGCAGCCCCGTCGTGATGGGCGTGATGGCACTGGAGTTGACCGCAGGCAACGCGCCGCAGCGCGCGGCGCTCGCGTCTTCACAGGCCAGCGCGCTGGCCGAACGGCTGGGCCGCGATCTGGCCGCGCACGCCCCGCAGGTCCGCGAACTCGATCTGGTCCTCGCGGCCGCGCACTTCGATCCCGCCGAGGCGCTGCGCCCGGGCTGGCCGCTGCACCGGCGCCTGCGCGAGCTGCACCAGCGCGCGCCGGGTCGCGGCGAGGGCCCGCGCGTGATCGCCTTCGGCGCGGACGAGGCCGGCGACGTGCCGCTGCCGTTGCAGGCCGATGCCGGCCTCGCCGGCGGCCCGCTGCGCGTACTGCCGTTCGTACTCACGGGCGACGACTCTACGGTCGAAAGCGTGGGCGAACAGTTGGAGGCGGTATTGCTGGAAACCGGCATGGCCCAGGCCGACACGGCGCTGCTGGCGCAGACCGGCTTCGGCGCGCAGATCGAGCACGCGCGCTACATGACCCTGCACGACCTGGCCGCGATGACCGCAATGCAGTACGCGCACGGCGGCCTGGAAACGCTGTGGCCGCTGATCGAGACCGCGCTGATGGCGCCGGAGACGGAGGCGTGGCTGGACGCGCCGCCCGAGCCGCTGGTGCGCTACGCCGGCGGCGAGGCGCACATCGCCCTGCTCGAGCCGGCCGCCTGGCGCGCGCGGCATGCGCCGCAGGAAGCCAGCGACGAACGGCTGGAGCGCGCCTACCAGTATTTCCAGGCGCGCCAGCAGCAGATCGCCGCCGTGCTGGAAGCGCACGGCATCCCGGTGACCTTCGCCCACTGCCCCGGCAACGCGGATCCGCGCAGCGCCCTGGCGTGACGACGGAACCCGTGTAGGAGGGCCTTCAGGCCCGACGCTTTGCGGGCTTTCCCGGGAAAACGGGAAAAGGCGTCGGGGCTGAAGCCCCTCCTGCAGGGCTGCGGGGCGGATTACTGGGTGATCTTGATGATGCCGCAGGCCACGCGGGCGCCGGCGTTGCCGGCGGGCTGGCTGGTGTAGTCGTCGGGCGCGGCGTGCACGATCAGCGCGCGGCCGGCCACGTCGTTCACGGCGCCGCCGCCCAGGGTGACGCCTTCCACGTGGGCGTCGATCTTCGCCACGCCCTCGGCGTCGGCCACGATGTTGTTCATGTCGCCGGCGTGGTGCGCGCCGTGGCCGGCTTGGCCGTGCGCGGCGTTGAAGGGATTGAAGTGCGGCCCGGCGCTGCTGGCGTCGGCGGCGCTGCAATCGCCCTTTTCGTGGATGTGGAAGGCCTGGGTGCCGTTGGCCGGCAGCCCGCCGATCTCGCCGGTCAGGTGCAGGCCCTTGCCCATCGGGGTCAGGGTGACGGTGCCGCTGACCAGACTGCCGGAAGCGGAGGCCAGCACGGCGACCGCCTGCTTGGCGGTGCTGGTGGTGGGCACCTCGGGCGTGGACGGCGCGCTGGACGAGGGGGCCGGGGTGGTGCCGCATGCGGCGAGGAAGACGGCCGTGGCGGCGGCCAGCAGGACGATGCGCATGGAAGACTCCTGTTCTGCGATGCGTGGCCGGCTACCGTAGCGGCGACCGCCTTCACGTTCAATGAAGACGCATCCGCGGCCGCGCGCGCTCAGCCGCGCCTGCGCCCCGGCCCCAGCTTGCGCGTCACCGTGTTGCGGCCGACGCCGAGCTTCTGCGCCGCTTCGGCGCGGCGGCCCTGGGTGAGTTCCAGCGCCACCTGCAGCAGGGTGCGGTCCAGCCGCGTGCGCGCCTCGGCGTGCAGCGCTTCGGCGCCTTCCAGCAGACGGCGGCGCGCCCAGTCCGCCAGCACCTGGTCCCATTCGCCGCGGCCGTTCTCCTGGCCCGGCGCCGGCGGCAGCGCGGCCTGCAGGTCGGCGGCGTTGATGACGTCGGCCGGCGCCAGCGCGGCCAGGCGCCAGCACACGTTCTCCAGTTCGCGCACGTTGCCGGGCCAGTCGTGCGCCGTCAGCAGGTCCAGCGCGGCGTGGCCGAAGCGCTTGGGCGCGATGTCCAGCTTGCGTGTGGCCATGGCCAGGAAGTTCTCCGCCAGTTGCGGCACGTCGGCGCGCCGCTCGCGCAGCGGCGGCAGTTGCAGGCGCACCACGTTGAGCCGGTGCAGCAGGTCGGCGCGGAAGCGGCCTTCGGCGACCAGCGCGTCCAGGTCCTGGTGGGTGGCGGCGATCACCCGCACGTCCACCCGGATCAGTTCGCGCCCGCCCACGCGGAAGAACTCGCCCTGCGCCAGCACGCGCAGCAGGCGCGTCTGCAAGGGGAGCGGCATGTCGCCGATCTCGTCGAGGAACAGGGTGCCGCCGTCGGCCTGCTCGAAGCGGCCGATGTGGCGCTTGTGCGCGCCGGTGAAGGCGCCGGCCTCGTGGCCGAACAGTTCGCTCTCCAGCAGCTCGGCCGGGATCGCGGCGGTGTTCAGGGCCACGAAAGGTTTGCGCGCGCGCGGCGATTCCTGGTGCAGCGCGTGCGCGACCAGTTCCTTGCCGGTGCCGGTCTCGCCGGTCACCAGCACCGACAGCGGCGCCTGCGCCAGCCGGCCGATGGCGCGGAACAGCGCGCGCATCGCCGGCGTGTCGCCGATCAGTTGCGGCGTCGCCGGCGGCGCGGCCTCGTGGTCGGCGACGGCGGCGGCTTCGTCCGCGCCGGGCAGGGTGCGCGCGGCCAGCGCCACCGCGTCGTCCAGGTCGAACGGCTTGGACAGGAATTCGTGCGCGCCGCCGCGGAAGGCGCCGGCCGTGCTGGCCACGTCGGTGTAGGCCGACATCACGATCACCGGCAGTTGCGGGCAGGTGGCCTTGAGCGTGTCCAGCAGCGCCAGGCCGTCGTCGCCGGGCATGCGCACGTCGGTGAAGATCAGGTCGGGCGCGGGCAGGCCCGAGGCGCCACGCGCGTCCAGCGCCCGCAGGGCGGCGGCGGCGCTGTCGAAGCCGTCCACCTCGTAGCCGGCGTCGCGCAGCGCGGTGGCCAATACGAAGCGCACCGAGCGGTCGTCGTCGACCACCCAGATGCGCCGGGCGTCGGCGGTAACGGGCAACCGGTCAATGGACATGGCGTTCCTCGTCGTCGTGCGGCGATTGCGGCAACAGCAGGGTGAAGACCGTATGGCCGGGGCGCGAGCGGTAGCTCAGCGTGCCGCGGTGCTCGCGCGCCACCTGCTGGGCCAGCGCCAGGCCCAGGCCGCTGCCCTCGGCGCGACCGCTGACCAGCGGCAGGAACAGGTGCTCGGCGAGCTCTTCCGGCACGCCGCGGCCGTCGTCGGCGATCTCCACCCGCAGCGCCATCGCGTGCAGGTGGTCATGGATGCGCGAACCGTGCTCGACGCGGGTGCGCAGGGTGATGGTGGCGGCGCCGGCCTGGAGCGCATTGCGCACCAGGTTCCAGACCGCCTGGGTCAGGCGGTCGGCGTCGCCGGACAGTTCCGGCAGGCTGGGGTCGTAGTCGCGTTGCAGGCGCACCGACCAGCCGCCCTCGTTCTCGGCCAGGCGCAGCACGCGCTCGAGCACGGCGTGGATGTTGAGCGGCGCGTGCGGCCGCTGCGGCGAGGGCGAGAGCAGTTGTTCCAGCAGGCCGTTGAGGCGGTTGATCTCCGATTCGATCAGGCCAATCAGCTCGCGCTCGTCCTGGTTGTCGCTGCGCTGGCCGGCGCGGCGCGCCAGCAACTGGGCGGCGCCCTTGAGCCCGGCCAACGGGTTGCGCAGCTCGTGCGCCAGCCCCTTCAGCGCGGCGCTGAGGGCGTTGGGCAGGGCCTGGGTGGGGTCCAGCGCGGGGAATTCGTCCACCGGGTGCGCTTCCAGCAGCCAGCCGCCGCCGTCCAGCCGCGACAGCCAGCCCTCGGCGAAGCACGGCGGCTCGCCGGGCATGCCCAGCGCCATGCGGTGCAGACGCAGGACGTCGCGGTCGGTGTTTTCAAGGAAGCGCGCCATGGCGTCGCCTTCGATCTCCAGGGCCGCCAGCGGTTGTCCCAGCAGGCGGCGGATGCCGACGCCCAGCCAGCGGGCGAAAGCGGGATTGGCGCCGCGGATCAGCCCGGCGGCGTCGGCCCAGGCCACCGGCGTGCTCAGCGCGTCGATGGCGGGCTCGGAGGGCATGCGGGAAACGTCCGGGGACGGCATTGCACCAGTCTAGTGCAAAGCCGCCCCCGCCACGCTCAGGCCTCGTAGGCCGATTCGCCGTGCGAGGCGATGTCCAGCCCCTCGCGCTCGGCGTCCTCGGCCACCCGCAGGCCGAACACCAGCTTGGCGACCAGGAAGGCCACAGCCGAGACCACGCCGATCCAGACGATGGTCAGGCCCACGCCCAGCGCTTGGGTGGCGACCTGCGCGGCCATGTCGAAGTCCTCGCCGCCCTGGCCGCCCAGGCCCGGGGCGTAGAAGACGCCGGTCAGCAGCGCGCCGACGATGCCGCCCACCGCGTGCACGCCGAACACGTCGGCGGTGTCGTCCACCTTCAGCAGCCGCTTCAGCCCGGTCACGCCCCACACGCAGACCACGCCGGCGATGAAGCCGATGGCGACCGCGCCGAACGGCCCCACCAGGCCGGCGGCCGGGGTGATGCCGACCAGGCCGGCGACCGCGCCGGAGGCCACGCCCAGCGCCGAGGACTTGCCCTTGGTCAGCTTCTCGGTGAGCGCCCACGCCAGCACGGCGGCGGCGGTGGCGACCAGCGTGTTGATGAAGGCCAGCGCCGCGCCGGCGTTGGCTTCCAGGTTGGAGCCGGCGTTGAAGCCGAACCAGCCCACCCACAGCAGCGCCGCGCCCACGTAGGTCAGGGTCACGTTGTGCGGCTTCAGCGCGGTCTGGCCGTAGCCCAGGCGCTTGCCGACGAAGTACGCGCCGACCAGGCCGGCCACGCCCGCGTTGATGTGCACCACCGTGCCGCCGGCGAAGTCCAGCGCGCCCTTCTCGAACAGGTAGCCGCCGCCGGCCCAGACGATGTGCGCGATCGGCAGGTAGCCGAAGGTGAACCACAGCACCGCGAACAGGATGACCGCGGCGAACTTCACCCGCTCGGCGAACGCGCCGACGATCAGCGCGCCGGTGATGCCGGCGAAGGTGGACTGGAAGGCGACGAACACGTACTCCGGCAGGCTGACGCCGTCGGTGAAGGTGGCTGCCAGCGTGTCGATGCCGACGCCCTTCAGGAACAGCTTGTCCAGGTTGCCGATCCACGCGCCGGAGCCGGAGAAGGCCAGGCTGTAGCCGTACACGATCCACAGCACCACCAGCAGCGAGAACACCGTGGTCACCTGCACCAGCACCGACAGCACGTTCTTGGCGCGCACCATGCCGCCGTAGAACAGCGCCAACCCGGGCACCACCATCAGCAGCACCAGCAGGGTGGAGGTCAGCATCCACGCCACGTCGCCCTTGTCTACCACCGGCTCGGCGGCGGCTTCTTCGATCACGGCGACGGATTCGGCGGCCGGCGTTTCGGCAGCGGCCACGGCCACGACGCCGGTGGCCGGTGGGGCGGCCTCGGCGGCGGCTTCCGCCACCGGCGCCGTGGCGTCCTGCGCGGCGAAGGCGACGGCCGTCGTACCCACCGCCGCCAGGCCGCACAGCGCGGCCAGGCACAGCACTTGCGCACGGGTCTTCCACCCGCGGAACAGTCGAGTCTTCATGTGGGGGCTCCGAGAGTGTTAGAGCGCGTCCGCGCCGACTTCGCCGGTGCGGATGCGGATGACCTGGTCGATGGAGGTGACGAAGATCTTGCCGTCGCCGATCTTGCCGGTGCCGGCGGCCTGCTGGATGGCCTCGACCACGGCCTCCAGGCGCTCGTCGGTCACGACGGTCTCGATCTTGATCTTGGGCAGGAAATCGACGACGTACTCGGCGCCGCGGTACAGCTCGGTGTGGCCCTTCTGCCGGCCGAAGCCTTTCACTTCGGTCACGGTGATGCCGGACACGCCCGCCTGCGACAAGGATTCTCGTACCTCGTCGAGCTTGAACGGCCGGATGATGGCGGTGATCAGTTTCATGCGCATACCCCGATGGTGGATGGAACCGGCCGGCCTGCGCCGGCCGGCGGTTTCAGCACACCGGTGCGCGCGGCCTCCTGGCGGCGTGCACGTCGTCGGTGCGGAGCGATGCATGAACCGCAGCCGCGCGCGCCGCGATGGCCTGCGGCGCGAACGGATGACGTGGGAGGGAGTTGCGGTTCATGGACCTCTCCTGGGTTTCCCCTGTTGCTGCTGCGAAACGGTGGTGCGGTCTCCGGTCTCGGACGGTCGTTGCCCCGGCGCTCCGGCCGGGAGAGGGTGCGGCGATGGCGACGGGTGGGAGGGGGAGGCCGTCGCCATCGCCGCGGTAACGCGGAAGCGCGCCGCGGCCGGGGCCGCGCGCGGTGCTGCGTCAGTTGGCGTAGTACAACTGGTATTCCAGCGGGTGGGTCGCCGCGCGGAACTTGGTCACTTCCTGCATCTTCAGCGCGATGTAGGCATCGATGAAGTCGTCGCTCATCACGCCGCCGGCCTTGAGGAAGTCGCGGTCCTTGTCCAGCGCTTCCAGCGCCTGGTCCAGGCTGGAGCAGACCTGCGGGATGTTCTTCTCCTCTTCCGGCGGCAGGTCGTACAGGTCCTTGTCCGACGGCGCGCCCGGGTCGATCTGGTTCTTGATGCCGTCCAGGCCGGCCATCATCAGCGCGGTGAAGGTCAGGTAGCCGGACTGCAGCGGATCGGGGAAGCGGATCTCGATGCGGCGCGCCTTCGGGTTGGACACCCACGGGATGCGGCACGAGGCCGAGCGGTTGCGCGCCGAGTAGGCCAGCATCACCGGCGCCTCGAAGCCCGGCACCAGGCGCTTGTAGCTGTTGGTGCCGGAGTTGGCGAAGGCGTTGATGGCGCGGGCGTGCTTGAAGATGCCGCCGATGTACCACAGCGCGGTCTGCGACAGGCCGCCGTAGCCGTCGCCGGAGAACAGGTTGGCGCCGCCCTTGGCCAGCGACTGGTGCACGTGCATGCCGCTGCCGTTGTCGCCGACGATGGGCTTGGGCATG
>CALJUL010000087.1 GCA_937975725.1 uncultured Pseudoxanthomonas sp.
GCCGGCCGCGCGGACCGCGGCCGCACCCGCGCCATCTGCGTCTACGTCCTCTTCTTCGTCTACGGCGAATGCTGCATCGGCGCCGTCGCCTTCTTCGGCGCGCGCAGCGAATACCAGCAGCACCCGCGGCGCGCAGGCACCCGCGTCGACGGCGGCGGGCCCCTCGACCGCGCCGCGTCCAGGAGGCTGGGCGACGCCGAAGCGGGGCGACGACTGGGGCGCGTCCGACCGCAATGCCGAAGGCGACAGCCTGGCCGACGGCAAGGACAAGCCGGGCCTCTACAACGCCGACGGCAGCCTGCGCGTGCCCGAGGGTGCGGGCGAGCGCGCGGCGGAACGCGGCGCACCGGGCGGCCAGAACGACCAGTGGACGCGCGAGCGCCTGGCCGAGGCCGGCACTTGGCTGCAACGGCCGCCCTATGACTACGAGCCGACCAGCTTCGACAAGTACTGGGTGCCCAACGAATCGCTGCTGGCCGAATGGGTGCGCCGCAACGTGCGCGAGATGGAGATCTCCATCCCCGGCACCAACCTGAAACTGAAATGCACGATCTCCGTGCTGCAACTCGGCGGCGGCTGTGGACTGGGCAGCCTGTTCCCAGAACCGCCGGTGGCGCGCCCGCCGCCGGAGATCCCGGTCAAGCGCACGCCGATCCCGACCGATAGCTGACGGCCGACAACGCGCGATCTCCGCATGCGCGTGTTAACGGAGCCGCAGGGCTCCGTTTCCGTTTCCACCCATGGTCCGTGCAGACCGTGTGCGGTGTGGCCTTCAAGCCGCGAAGGTCCGTCGGCCTCCCCGATTGTGGCTGCCGCCTCGTCAGGGATTTACCGGTCCTGCGCCCTCCGCGCGGCCTTGTCGCCGCGATGCACGCCTCCACTTCCGCATGACTGCTCCGCAGTCCCGCCGAAAACGAAAACGGAGCCTTGCGGCTCCGTTCCGGTCGTGCACTTGTTGCGGTCGTTCGTCAGTGCGCGCCGTGCAGGTCGCGCAACTGGCTGGGGCGCGAACCGAAATAGGCGGCCAGGTCGGAGATGTCCTGGTCGCTCAGGCTGGCGGCCTGCGGGCTCATCAGTGCGTGCTGGCGGTCGCCGCCGCGGTAGGCCTGCAAGGCGTGCGCCAGGTAATCGGCGTACTGGCCGCCCAGCTTGGGGTAGGTGCCGTCTTCGGGGGCATTGCCTTCGGCACCGTGGCAGCCCACGCAGCTCTGGCCGGTGGCCTGGCCCTTGGCCTTGGCCAGCGCTTCGCCGGAGGCGATGCGGCCCGCGGGCAGGCCGGCGGACGAGCTGGAACCGTGCTCGCCACTGGCGTGGCCGGGGTCGGTGGCGGCGGTTTCGGTGGTTTCCACCTTGGAGCATGCCGCCATGGCGAGGGCAGCGAACAGGGCGATGGCTAGACGCTGGGCGTGCTTGGCGTTGGGCATGACGGATTACTTGACGGTGGAGAGGAAGGCCGCGATGTCAGCGATGTCCTGGTCGGAGAAGCTCTGCGACTGGGCCTGCATCGTGGGGTGCTTGCGGTTGCCGTTGCGGTATTCGGTCAGCGCGTTGGTCAGGTACTCGGCCGACTGTCCGCCGATCCGCGGCACGTGGAAATTCGGATAGGCGTTCTTGTAGCCGACGATGCCGTGGCAGCCCTGGCAGGTGTAGGTCAGGGTGCGGCCGGTCTCGGCGTTGCCGACCGGCGGCTTGGCCGCCGGGGCGGCGGGCGCGGCTTCCGCCGGCGCGGGGGCCAGGGCCGGCGTTTCCTGTTGGGCGGTGAAGGCGGCAAGCGGAAGGGCGGCCAAGGCAAGGCAGGCGGCGAGCGGCAGCGGTCGCATCATGTCGTCGGAAACTCTCAGGTTGCGCGCGCCGCGTACGACCGCGGCGCTTGGCTGAACGCAAGTATAGCCTGCGACCGAATGCCGCGCACAGGCACCGCCCGCCATGCGCGGACGAGGCGGGTGAAGGCGCCCCGCCGCATGCTTCGACCGTGCATCGGAAGTGCGCATGGTGTCCGCGCAACGGTATCCCGCTCGCCGTCCCGGCATGGCAAGGAACGATCGCCGCCGTGGCCTGCCGCGGCACGGATGCGCGATGCAGGGGGAGGCCGGCGCAACCTTCGAACCCGCCGGCGCATCCCAGGCGTGTTCCCCCGACGACGCAAGTCACCATGACCTTCGGCGCATGGAAGTCATTCCGGGGTGATATACCTTCATACAACACCTAAACAACACCACCACGGTACCCCTCCCATGTCCCGACCCGCCCCGTCTCCCGGCCGCCCCCTCCTGCGCCTGGCCCTGGTGCCCGTCCTCTGCGGTGCGCTGGCCCTGGCCGCCTGCAAGGGGGGCGGCCCCACGCCCGAGGCCCAGGCCAAGAACGGCGAGTCCGCGAAGGAAGTCGACGCGGTCCCGGTGGAAGTGGCCAAGGCCACCCAGCGGCCGGTGGCCGCCAGCTACAGTGGCACGGCGGCGCTGGAAGCGCTGGGCGAATCGCAGGTAGTCGCCAAGACCTCCGGCGTGGCCCTGGCCGTGCTGGTGGAGGAAGGACAGGTAGTGCGTGCCGGCCAGCCGCTGATCCGGCTCGACCCCGACCGCCCGCGCCTGCAACTGGCGCAGGCCGAGGCGCAGATGCGCAAGCTGGAGAACAACTACCGTCGCGCCCAGCAACTGGTCGAACAGCAGATGATCAGCGCCAACGACGTGGACCAGATCAAGTACGACCTGGAGAACGCCCGCGCCCTGTACCGCATGGCCTCGCTGGAACTGTCCTACACCACCGTCACCGCGCCGATCTCCGGCGTGGTCGCCTCGCGTTCGATCAAGCCGGGCAACTTCGTGCAGATCAACACGCCGGTGATCCGGATCGTCGACGAGTCGCGGCTGGAAGCCACGCTCAACGTGCCCGAGCGCGAACTGTCCACGCTCAAGGCCGGGCAGCCGGTCGCGCTGGCGGTGGACGCGCTGCCGGGCAAGCCGTTCACCGGCGTGGTGGACCGCATCGCACCGGTGGTGGACGCCGGCAGCGGCACCTTCCGCGTGGTCTGCTCCTTCGCCAGCGACGGCCTGCTGCAGCCGGGCATGTTCGGCCGCATCCGCATCGACTACGACCAGCGCGCCGATGCGCTGGTGGTGCCGCGCATCGCCCTGCTGGACGACGGCGACCCGGCGGTCTACGTGGTCCGCGACGGCAAGGCCGTGCGCACGGCGGTCAAGGTGGGCTACGTGGACGGCGAATGGATCGAGATACGTGACGGCCTGAAGGCCGGCGACGCCGTGGTCACCGCCGGCAAGGTCGCCCTGCGCGAAGGCAGCGCCGTGCAGGTCATCGGCGCCGAGCCGGCCAAGGTCGCCGCTGCCGCCGACACCGCCAAGAACGCCGGAACCAAGCAATGAGCGCGCCCGGACACGCGCCGCACGACGCGGCAGGCGAGGGCGGCGCGACGGGCGGGGGTGGACTGGTCGATTTCTCCATCCGCCGGCGCGTGACCGTCGCGATGTTCTGGATCACGATGTTCCTGTTCGGTTGCATCGCGCTGTTCACCGCGCTGAAGGTGAACCTGCTGCCGGACCTGAGCTATCCCACCCTGACCGTGCGCACCGAGTACACCGGCGCCGCGCCTTCCGAGATCGAGACGCTGATCAGCGAGCCGGTGGAGGAAGCCGTCGGCGTGGTGAAGAACCTGCGCAAGCTGAAGTCGGTCTCGCGTACCGGCCAGAGCGACGTGGTGCTGGAATTCGCCTGGGGCACGGACATGGACCAGGCCAGCCTGGAAGTCCGCGACAAGATGGAAGTGCTGCAACTCCCGCTGGAGGCCAAGGCGCCGGTGCTGCTGCGCTTCAACCCCTCCACCGAGCCGATCCTGCGCCTGGCCCTGGCCACCAAGCGCGAGCCCGCCAGCGAGGCCGACGGCGTGCGCATGCTGACCGAGCTGCGCCGCTACGCCGACGAGGACCTGAAGAAGAAGCTCGAGCCGGTCGCCGGCGTGGCCGCGGTCAAGGTCGGCGGCGGCCTTGAGGACGAGATCCAGGTCGACATCGACCAGCAGAAGCTGGCCCAGCTCAACCTGCCCATCGACACCGTCATCCAGCGCCTGCAGCAGGAGAACATCAACATCTCCGGCGGCCGCCTGGAGGAAGGCTCGCAGCGCTACTTGGTGCGCACGGTCAACCAGTTCGCCACGGTCAACGAGATCCGCGAGATGCTGGTCACCACGCAGAGCGGTGGAGACAACGCCGCGGCTTCGGCGGCGCAGCAGATGGCGGCCATCGCGGCCGCGTCCGGCAACGCCAGCGTGCTGGCGGCGGCGGCCTCGGTGCAGAACGCGTCCTCCTCGTCCTCCAGCCAAGTGGCCGGCGGCGTGCCGGTGCGCCTGAAGGACGTGGCCGACGTGCGCCAGGGCTACAAGGAGCGCGAGGCGATCATCCGCCTGGCCGGCCGCGAGGCGGTGGAACTGGCCATCTACAAGGAAGGCGATGCCAACACGGTGTCCACCGCGCAGGCGCTGAAGGCCAAGCTGGAGCAGTTGAAACAGCAGGTGCCGCCGGACGTCGAACTGACCATCATCGACGACCAGTCGCTGTTCATCGAACACGCCATCGCCGACGTCAAAAAGGATGCGGTGATCGGCGGCGTGCTGGCCATCCTGATCATCTTCCTGTTCCTGCGCGACGGCTGGAGCACCTTCGTCATCAGCCTGTCGCTGCCGGTGTCGATCGTGTCCACGTTCTTCTTCATGGACCAGTTGAACCTCAGCCTCAACGTGATGTCGCTGGGCGGCCTGGCGCTGGCCACGGGCCTGGTGGTGGACGACTCCATCGTGGTGCTGGAGAGCATCGCCAAGGCGCGCGAGCGCGGCCTGGGCATCCTGCAGGCGGCCATCGCCGGCACCCGCGAAGTGAGCATGGCGGTGGTGGCGTCCACCCTGACCACCATCGCGGTGTTCCTGCCGCTGGTGTTCGTGCAGGGCATCGCCGGGCAGTTGTTCCGCGACCAGGCGCTGACCGTCGCCATCGCCATCGCGATCTCGCTGGTGGTGTCGATGACGCTGATCCCCATGCTGAGCTCGCTGAAGGGACGCCCGCCGCTGGCGTTCCCGGACGAGGCCGCGCCCACCACCGACACGCCGCTGAAGGTGCTGCGCATCGTGCTGGCGCTGCTTGTCCTGGTGGCGGTCTTCTTCATCGCCAAGGGCAAGATCGGCTACTGGGGCGCGATCCCCGCCGTGCTGGTGGCGCTGGCCTTCTGGTTCCTCAAGCCTGTCTCGTTCGGCGTGACCTGGTTCGTGATCCGCGCGTGGCGCGTCCTGGGCGCGCTGGTCGGCCCGGTGATGCGCAAGGCCAGCGACCTGGCCATGGCGCCGTACCACTATGCCGAAAGCGGTTACATGAGGTTGCTGCCGGCGTCGCTGGGGCGTCCGTGGCTGGTGCTGGGCTTCGCCGCGGCGGCGTTCGCGGCGGCGCTGGCGACCGTGCCGCTGCTGGGCGCCGACCTGATCCCGCAGTTGGCGCAGGACCGCTTCGAGATGACGGTGAAGCTACCTCCCGGCACGCCGCTGGCCAGGACCGACGCACTGGTGCGCGAACTGCAGGTTGCGCACGCCAAGGACGACGGCGTGCAGGCGCTGTACGGCGTCAGCGGCAGCGGCACCCGGCTGGACGCCAATCCCACCGAGAGCGGCGAGAACATCGGCAAGTTGACGGTGGTGATGGCCAACGGCGGCAGCGAGGCCATCGAGACGCGCGAGACCGAGGCGCTGCGCGAGTCGATGAAGAAGCATCCCGGCGCGCAGGTGGATTTCAGCCGTCCCGAGCTCTTCAGCTTCTCCACGCCGCTGGAAGTCGAACTGCGCGGCCAGGACTTGGCCGACATCGAGCGCGCCGGGCAGAAGCTGGCGGCGATGCTGCGGTCCAACCCGCACTACGCCGACGTCAAGTCGACGGTGGAGCAGGGCTTCCCGGAGATCCAGATCCGCTTCGATCAGGAGCGCGCCGGCGCGCTGGGGCTGACCACGCGGCAGATCGCCGACGTGGTGGTGAAGAAGGTGCGCGGCGAAGTCGCCACGCGCTACAGCTTCCGCGACCGCAAGATCGACGTGCTGGTGCGCGCGCAGGAGAACGACCGCGCTTCGGTGGAGAGCATCCGCCGCCTGATCGTCAACCCGGGCAGCGCGCGGCCGGTCACCCTGTCCGCGGTCGCCGACGTGGTGGCCACCACCGGCCCCAGCGAGATCCACCGCGCCGACCAGGTGCGCGTGGCGATCGTCTCGGCCAACCTGCGCGACATCGACCTGGGTAGCGCGGTGCAGGAAGTGCAGGCCATGGTCGCCAAGGACCCGCTGGGCGCCGGCGTCGGCATGCACATCGGCGGACAGGGCGAGGAACTGGCCGAATCGGTCAACTCGCTGCTGTTCGCCTTCGGCCTGGCGGTGTTCCTGGTGTACCTGGTGATGGCCTCGCAGTTTGAATCGCTGCTGCACCCGTTCGTCATCCTGTTCACCATCCCGCTGGCGCTGGTCGGCGCGGTGATGGCGCTGTTCATGACCCGCTCGCCGGTGTCGGTGGTGGTGTTCATCGGCCTGATCCTGCTGGTGGGCCTGGTGACCAAGAACGCGATCATCCTGATCGACAAGGTCAACCAGTTGCGCGAGGCCGGCGTGGCCAAGCGCGAGGCGCTGGTCGAGGGCGCGCGCTCGCGCCTGCGGCCGATCATCATGACCACGCTGTGCACGCTGTTCGGCTTCCTGCCGCTGGCCATCGCGCCGTTGTTCGGCAGCCCCGGCGCCGAGGTCCGTTCGCCGATGGCGATCACGGTGATCGGTGGCCTGCTGGTGTCCACGCTGCTGACCCTGGTGGTGATCCCGGTGGTGTACGACCTGCTGGACCGCCGCGCCGACGGGTACTACCTGGAGCGCGGTCGCCGCACGCGCCACAAGGCCGCCGAGATGCCGGTCGACGGCGAGGGCGAGCCCGCATGAGCGTCGCGGAGTTCAGCATCCGGAGGCCGGTCACGGCGGTGATGTTCTTCATCTCGCTGTTCGTGATCGGCCTGATCGCGGCGATCCGGCTGCCGCTGGAGGCGTTCCCGGAGGTCTCGCCGCCCTTCATCTTCGTGTCGCTGCCGTACACCGGTTCGACGCCGGAAGAGGTCGAACGCACGGTGCTGCGCCCGGCCGAGGAAGCGTTGTCGACCATGGCCGGCATCAAGCGGATGGAGTCGAACGCCAAGTCCGAGGGCGCGCAGATCTTCATCCAGTTCTCGGACTGGGATCGGGACGTGGCGATCGCCGCCTCCGAGGCGCGCGAGCGGCTGGATGCGATCCGCGACGACCTGCCGGAGGACCTGCAGCGCTACTTCGTCTTCAAGTTCTCCACCACCGACCAGCCGGTGCTGCGGGTGCGCCTGGCCAGCAAGACCGACCTGACCGGCGCGTACGACATGATCGAGCGCGAGTTCAAGCGGCGCATCGAACGCATTCCCGGCGTGGCGCGCGTCGAAGTGTCGGGCGCGCCGCCGAACGAGGTCGAGATCGCGATCAACCAGGACCGCCTGACCGCGCACGGCCTGAGCCTGAACGACCTCACCTCGCGGTTGCAGGCGGTCAACTTCTCCATTTCCGCCGGCGTGATCAGCGATGGCCCGCAGCGCCTGCGCGTGCAGCCGGTCGGCGAGCTGACCGATCTGCAGCAGTTGCGCGACCTCGTGGTCGGCAGCGGCAACGTGCGGCTCGGCGACATCGCCGATGTCCGCCTGAAGCCGGCGCGCATGGACTATGGCCGCCGCCTGGACGGCCAGCCGGCAGTGGGCCTGGACATCTTCAAGGAGCGCAACGCCAACCTGGTGGAGGTGTCCAGCAACGCGCTGAAGGAAGTGGAGGCGATCCGTTCCCAGCCCTCGCTCAGCGACGTGCAGGTCAAGATCATCGAGAACCAGGGCGAGAACGTCACCTCGTCGCTGCTGGAACTGGCCGAAGCCGGCGTGATCGGCCTGGTGCTGTCGATCGTGGTGCTGTGGTTCTTCCTGCGCCATTGGCCGTCGGTGTCGATGGTGACGCTGGCCATCCCGATCTGCTTCGTGATGACGCTGGGCTTCATGTACTTCGCCGGCGTGACGCTCAACATCCTGTCGATGATGGGCCTGCTGCTGGCCATCGGCATGCTGGTCGACAACGCCGTGGTCGTCGTCGAGAGCATCTACCAGGAGCGGGAGAAGTATCCGGACAACCCGATCTGGGCGTCGATCGTCGGTACCCGCCATGTGGCGATCGCGTTGTCCGCCGGTACGCTGTGCCATTGCATCGTGTTCTTGCCGAACCTGTTCGGCGAGCGCAACTTCCTCAGTATCTACCTGGGACAGATCGCGATCACCATCTCGGTCTCGCTGCTGGCCTCGTGGCTGGTGGCGGTCAGCTTGATCCCGATGATCTCGGCGCGGTTGAAGACGCCGCCGCTGGTGCGGACCGAGACGGGCATCATCCCGCGCATGCAGAAGCGCTATGCGGGGCTGCTGCGCTGGACGCTGGAGCACCGCGGCTGGAGCGTGCTGGGCATCTTGCTGATTGTGGTGGTGAGCTTCGTGCCGATCAAGTTCACCAAGTTCGACATGTTCGGCGGGGACGGCGGCGGCGAAGCCGAGCTGTACTACCAGTGGAAAGGCGCCTACACCAAGGAGCAGATGTCCGACGAAGTCCTGAAGATCGAGCAGTTCCTGCAGGCCAATCGCGAGAAGTACCACATCACCCAGGTGTATTCGTACTTCAGCGAGCAGGGCTGGGGCGGCACGCAGGTGAAGTTCGACACCGACAAGGCCAGCGAAACCAAGCCGTTGGTCGAACAACTTCGCAAGGACATGCCGAAGTCGGCGCGTGCCAACATCGGCATCCGCGGGGAGGGCGGTGGACAGGGCGGCGGTGGCCAACCGGGACAGAGCGTGTCCTTCCAGGTGGTGGGCGATTCGACGCAGACCCTCTCCGAGATCGCGAACGACCTGATCCCCATCCTCGCCAAGCGCAAGGAACTGCGTGACGTGCGCGTGGACGTCGGCGACCAGAATAGCGAGCTGACCGTGCGCGTGGACCGCGAACGCGCGGCGGCGTTCGGCTTCAGCGCCCAGGAAGTGGCCCGATTCGTCAGCCTCGCATTGCGTGGCGCGCCGTTGCGCGAGTTCCGTCGTGGCGAGACGGAAGTGCCGGTCTGGGTCCGCTTCGCCGGTGCGGAGGACTACGGCACCGAGGATCTGGCAGGCTTCATGGTGCGCGCGCCCGACGGCCGTACCGTGCCGTTGCTGAGTCTGGTGGATGTGGCCGTGTTGCCGTCGGCCACGCAGATCCAGCGCACCAACCGCCAGACGACGGTGACCGTGCAGGCGAACCTGGCAGAGAAGGTCACGGTGCCGGAAGCGCGCAAGGCGCTGGAAGAGACGTTGGCGGGCATGACGTTCCCGCCGGGCTATAGTTATTCCTTCGACGGCAGCGCGTTCCAGGAAGACGACGAAGCGATGCAGGAGATGCTGTTCAAGACCTGCCTGGCCCTTGTGATGATCTACGTCATCATGGCGGCGGTGTTCGAGTCGCTGCTGTTCCCGTCGGCGATCATGAGCGGCGTGGTGTTCTCGGTGTTCGGCGTGTTCTGGCTGTTCGCGCTGACCGGCACCACGTTCGGCATCATGTCCTTCATCGGCATCCTGGTGCTGATGGGCGTGGTGGTGAACAACGGCATCGTGATGGTCGAGCACATCAACAACCTGCGGCGACGGGGCCTGTCGCGCACCGATGCACTGGTCGAAGGCAGTCGGGAACGCCTGCGTCCCATCCTGATGACGATGGGCACGGCGATCCTGGCGATGGTGCCGATCGCGATGGCGAACACGCAGATGGCGGGCGACGGCCCGGCCTATGCCCCGATGGCGCGCGCCATCGCCGGCGGGCTGGCGTTCTCCACGGTGGTCAGCCTGCTGTTCCTGCCGACCATCTACGCCATCCTGGACGACCTGCGTAGCGGTACGACGCGCCTCATCGCGCGCGCCAGGCGACGCCGCGGCGAGGCCGCGCCGGCGGCGGCCAGCATCACGGCCATGCACGTGGACTGAAGTGCGGCACGAAAAGCGCGGCCCCGCCGACGACAGGTGGGGCCGCGCTCGATCCACAGCAGCGCCCGGTGGCCGTATTGCCGGCGCTGAATGCCTGCGGTCATGCGCTGCTGGCGGCGGCGACTGGCGACTCTGGGGGCGTGGTTGTTGCCGCAGGGCTGGCGGGTATTCAGAACGCCGAATGAGCCCGCGGATGTTGGACGTGCTGCTGGGTATCGGGCTGTGCAGGCTGCGTATTCGACGTGTTCGCCATCGTGCTGGCGCCGGGCGATCCGGATGGACCCTCGGCGCCATGTCCGCCTGCCCATGGTGGTGGGCGGAATCGATGTCCGCCCAGGGTCGCCGTTCGCCGGTTTCCGGTCGCTCGCCGGCATCGCTGCCTTGTAGGGCGCAAACCGCCAGCGGTCAGCCGAACAGCTTGCCGAACATCCGCAGCCCGCCGGTCCACACGCCGATGCCGGTACCCAGGCTGGTGAGGAAGAAGTTGAGCAGCACGCGCGCCACCCGGTTCTTCCACCAGCCGCGCACGGTCTGCACGTCGTCGCGCAGGGCCATGAAGTCGGCGTAGGTGGGCTTGCGCAGCGTGGCCTCGACGAAGGCGCTGACGGTGCCGGAGGCCAGGGCGGGGTGCAGCGGCGTCAGCGGCGAGGCGACGAAGGCGGCCAGGATGCTCAGCGGATGGCCGCCGGCGATGGCGCAGCCGATCGCGCCTAGCACGCCGGTGGCGAGCACCCATTGCACGATCAGGTCCGAGCCCACGTCCACGCCGCCGCGCCAGAAGCCCCATGCGAAGCCACCGATCAGGAAGGCGCCGATGATCAGTTCCAGCCACGGCACGCGCGATTTCGCCTTGACCGTCTCCAGCGCGCGCAGGCGTTCCGCCGGCTCGCCACCGTCGTCGGCGAGGTGGCGGGCGAGGCCGGGCAGGTGGCCCGCGCCGACCACGGCCAGCACGCGGTAGGGTTCGCCAGCCGCGGCCGGCGCAGGCGTGCCGGCGGCGACCTGGCGCAGGCGCGAGGCCATGTATTCGTCGCGCTCGGCGATGATGCTGCGGTAGAGCGCCGGGCTCTGCTCGGCGAATTCGCCGAAGCTGGATTCCAGCATGTCGCCCTGCTTGAGCTTCTCGATCTCGTCGTCGCCGACTTCCTCGTCGGCGAACATGCTGGCCAGGATGCCGGCGCCCACCTTGGTGCGCTCCCACCAGCCCAGCGATTGCAGCGCACGCTTGAAGGTCAGGCCGACCTCGCGGTCGATCAGGTGCACCGGCAGGCCGCGCGCCTGCGCGTCCAGCGCGCCGGCCTTGAGTTCGGCGCCGGGCTCCACGCCCAGTTGTTCGGCCAAGCGCCGCTGGTAGGCGGCCAGCGCCAGGTTGGCGGCGAACAGGTGGGTCTTGCCTTCGCGGACCACCTTGACCAGGTCCAGCCGCGCCAGCGCGTCCGGGTCGGTCAGCGATTGCAGGCGGCCGGCGTCCAGTTCCACCGCGACCGCGTCGAAGCCGCCGCTGGCGATGGCCGCGCGCACCGCGTCCACGCTGGCGCGCGAGACGTGCGCGGTGCCCAGCAGGGTGAAGCGCACGCCGTCGCGGTCGACGGTCTCGACCGGCTGGCCGGCCAGGGCGGCCTCGGCCGGGGAAAGCGGGGAAGTGTCGTTCATCGTGTCATTCGTCGTGGGGCGGCACGGCGTCGCCGTCGCCCAGGGCGCGTTGCATCTGCACGGTGTCCAGCCAGCGGCCGTGCTTCCAGGCGATGCCGCGGAAGATGCCGATCATGCGGAAGCCGAAGCGTTCGTGCAGCTTGATGGAGGCGGTGTTGGTGGGCTCGCCGATGACCGCGATCATCTGCCGGTAGCCGCGGGCCTCGCAGGCGGCGATCAGCGCCTGCATCAGGGCAGCGCCGATGCCGCGGCCCTGCAGGCCGGGCGCCACGTAGACCGAATTCTCCACCGTCAGCCGGTAGCCGATGCGGGCGCGGTAGCTGCTGGCGTAGGCGTAGCCGGCCAGCGCGCCGTCCTGCTCGGCCACCAGGTAGGGATAGCCGGCCTCCAGCACGCCGCGCATGCGACGCGCCATTTCCGCCTCGTCCGGCACGTCGTACTCATAGGTGTTGACGTGGTCGCGGACTTCGGCGGCGTAGATCGCGGTGATGGCCGGCACGTCGGCCGGAGTGGCGTCGCGGATGATCGGCGGCACGCGGTCGGGGCCTCAGTCGATGTAGCGCTTGAGCAGGTCGCCGTAGGCGTCGATGCGGCGGTCGCGCAGGAACGGCCAGATGCGGCGCACGTGCTCGCTGCGCGCCATGTCCACTTCCGCGGTCAGGATGGTCGCGCCGGTGCCCGCTTCGGCGATGAATTCGCCCTGCGGGCCGAGCACGTGGCTGTTGCCCCAGAACTGGATGCCGGGCTCCGGACGCTTCCATTCCGTGCGCGCACCTTCCGCGTCGGTGAAGGTCACGCCGCCTTGCAGGTCCAGGCCGGTCGCATTCGGCGCGGCCTCGAAGCCCACCCGGTTGCAGCTCAGCACCGGCAGGCCGTTGGCCACGGCGTGGCCGCGGTGGCTCAACACCCAGGCATCGCGCTGGCGGTTCTTCTCGTCCTGCGCGTCGGCCGGGTCCCAGCCGATGGCGGTGGGATACAGCAGCAGTTCGGCGCCGGCCAGCGCCATCAGGCGCGCGGCTTCCGGGTACCACTGGTCCCAGCAGACCAGCACGCCGAGGCGGCCGACCGAGGTCTCGACGGGCTTGAAGCCGAGGTCGCCGGGGGTGAAGTAGAACTTCTCGTAGAAACCCGGGTCGTCCGGGATGTGCATCTTGCGGTACTTGCCGGCGATGCCGCCGTCCTTCTCGTAGACGACGGCGGTGTTGTGGTACAGCCCGGCGGCGCGGCGCTCGAACAGCGAGGACACCAGCACCACGCCGCACTGCTTCGCCAGCCTGCCCAGGCGCTCGGTGCTGGGGCCGGGGATCGGCTCGGCCAGGTCGAACTCGCACACCGCCTCGTGCTGGCAGAAGTAGGCGCCGTTGTGCAGTTCCTGCAGCAGCACCAGTTCGGCGCCCTGCCGGGCCGCTTCGGCCACGCGCGCCTCGATCACCGCCAGGTTGGCGTCGGCGTCGCCGTGGTTCTGTTCCTGGATCAGGGCAACGGGCAGGGTGGTGCGGCGGCTCATCGGGCGGGACGCGGGAAACGGGAGGGGAGCGCATGGTACCGCGTCGGGCGCGGCGGCAGGCGCATGCGGCGTGAACGGGCCGGCGCTTGCCGTTCGATGCCCCGGTTGCCGGTCGCGTTGCGCGGCCGCAATCGCAACCACGTCGGTGCCCGCGTGCGGATCGTTCCGCGTCCTCGTCCTTGCAGGTTGCGGACGCGCACGGGTGCGGTGCCGCTTGCTCCGGGAATGAAGGCGCTAGTCCGCCGCCGGCGCGGCGGATTCGCGCGCCCGCTGCTGCCGTCCGAGCGCGCCGCCGGTGATCGCCCAGGCCAGCGCGATGCCGGCGCCGATCAGCATGGCCGCGGCGGGATGCTCGGCCATCACGTCCAGCGCGCGCTTGACCCAACCGCTGAGCGCGTCGCCGCCGCGGTAGACCACGGTGTCGACGAAGTTCTTGGCCTTGTACTTCTGCCCGGGCTCGACCACGGTGTAGAGCATCTCGCGGCCGGGGCGCACGAAAGCGTATTCGCCCGCGCGCCGCACCACCATCACCACCACGAACACGGCGAAGGTGGGCGCCAGCGCCAGCCACAGGAAGCCCGCCGCCATCGCCAGCGGCACGCCGACCAGCAGCACACCCACGCCCAGCCGCTGCGCGACGCGGCCGGTGACGAACACCTGGCTGAGGATCGCCAGCGCCTGCACCACGGTATCGATCAAACCGAACACCTGCGTCTGCCGGGCCTTGTCCGGGAAGCGCTCGGCGACCAGCGCCGCCTGTTCGAAATAGAGGAAGGTGGTCACCGTGGACAGCAGCAGCACGAACAGCGCGATGCCCAGCAGGAAGGGCGAGCGGAAGACCTCGGTGGCGCCGGCGAAGGGATTGCCGCCCAGCGGCCGGCGGCGCTGCTCGCTGGAACCGGCGCCGGCCGGCAGCGGGTGGCGGTCGCGCCAGCGGTGCATCCAGGTGGCGGTGGCGGCGCTGGCGACGATCAGCACGGCCGACAGCAGCATCAGGCCACCGTGGCCCAGCGGTTCCACCAGCACGGTGGTCAGCAGCGGACCGGTCAGGCCGCCCAGGCTGGCGCCGCCGGCGATCAGCGCGAACAGCCGCTTGGCCTCGGCGCTGACGAAGACGTCTGCCAGCACGCTCCAGGCCAGCGAGATCATCAGCAGGTTGATCACCGACACCCAGACGTAGAACGCGCGCGCCAGCCACACGTCGCCGGGGCGCACCAGCATGGCCAGGCCGAAGCCCAGCAGGCTGGCGACCACGAAGCCGAACACCCAGGGCACGATCCGCCGCCGCGGCACCCTGGAGGCGATCCAGCCGAACAGCGGCAGCACCGCCACGGTGGCGACGAAGGTGGCGGTGAACAGCCATTGCAGGTTGTCCACGCCGCCGGTCACGCCCATGGTCTCGCGGATCGGCCGCAGCATGAAATAGCCGGCGAACAACAGGAAGAACATCGCCAGCCCCGCCGCGACGGCCGGCGCCTCGTGGGGCGCGACGTTGAAGACGCGCGCCAGGAAGCGCGGCAGAGGCGCGGCGGGAGGCGTGGCGGACATCGGCGTCAGGCCACGGCGGCGATCAGCGCGTCGCGCTGGGCGGCGCTCAGGTCCGGTCCGGTGCCGGCCTTCAGGTTGTCGCTCTGACGGTCCGGCTTGCCGGTGGCCGGGATGACCGCGGTCACCGCCGGATGGCTGAGCGCGAACTTCAGGAACGCCTGCGCCCAAGACGTCACGCCGGCCTCGGCCAGCGCGCCGGGCAGCGGCTTGTCCGCCACCCGCGCGAACAGCCTGCCGTCCTCGAAGGCGCGGTTGACCAGCACCGCCACGCCCAGGTCCTGCGCCAGTGGCAGCACGCGCTTCTCCGCGCCGCGGCTGGCGACGGAATAGTTGATCTGCAGGAAGTCGGGCCTCTCCGCCCGCACCACGCCGGCCAGTTCGTCGTGCGCGCTTTCCACGTAGTGGGTGACGCCGACGTAGCGCACCTTGCCCTGCGCCTTCAGTTCGCGCGCCAGTGCCAGTTGCGTCTTCAGGTCGCGCAGGTTGTGGACCTGGAGCAAGGCCACCTTGTCGGTCCCGAGCCGGCGCAGGCTGTCCTCGAACTGGGCCAGGCCGGCCTCGCGCCCGTTCACGCCGGACAGCTTGGTCGCCAGCCAGGCGCGGCTGGTCAGATCCTGCTCGGCCAGCAGCGCGCCCATCACCTCCTCGGCCGTGCCGTAGGTGGGCGCGGTGTCGATGACGTTGGCGCCGGCGGCGAAGAAGCGCTTGAGCACTTCGCGCAGCGGGTCGCGTTCGGCCGCGCCCGCATCGACTTCGAAGCTGCCGGACGTGCCCATGCCGATCACTGGCAGCCGTTCGCCGGTGGAGGGGATGACGCGGGTGTTGAGCGGCCCGGCCAGGGCCGTTTCGACTGCCCCGGTCCCGGCCGGTGCGGCGGCACGGGGACTGTCCGCGGCGCCGGCCCGGGCGGTGTCGCGGCAGGCGGCCAGGCCCAGTCCGGCGGCGGCAATGGCGGAGGTCTTCAGGAACCTGCGTCGCGAGTACATGGCCGTCTCCTTCGTGCGAGGGGAACGGCGGTTATGCGGGATCGCGGCGGGCGGTGTGTGAACGAAGCGTTCAATCCGCCCCCAACCATCGTCATGGTCGGGGGCGGTGCCGCCTGGACGGGAAGGACGGGATCAGCCCAGCAGGCCGGAGGGCAGTTGCATGGTGATGCAGTGCAGGCTGCCGTTCTGCCAGATCAGCGCACGGCAGGGCACCTGCACGATCTCGCGGCCCGGATAGGCTTCGGCCAGCACGGCGGCGGCGCGGTCATCGGCCGGGTCGCCGTAGGCCGGCATCAGCACTGCGCCGTTGAGGATCAGGTAGTTGGCGTACGACGCGGCCAGCCTGCGGCCGCCATCGAGGATGGGGCGCGCCCAGGGCAGCGGGAACGGCCGGTAGGGCCGGCCGTCGCGCGTGCGCAGCGCGGCGATGTCGGCGGCCATGGCCTGCAGTTCGGCATGGTGCGAATCGGCCGGGTCGTCGCATGCCTGGAACACGATGGCGTCGCCGGGCGCGAAGCGGGCGAGGGTGTCGATGTGGGCGTCGGTGTCGTCGCCTTCCAGGTAGCCGTGGTCCAACCACAGCACCCGGTCCTGCTTCAGCCAGCGCGCCAGTTTTTCGGCCAGTTCCTCGCGCGAGGCTTCGGGATGGCGCTCGTGCAGGCATTGCCAAGTGGTCAGCAGGGTGCCTTCGCCGTCGGTCTCGATGGCGCCGCCTTCCAGCGCAAAATCAATGCTTTGCACGAAATAGTTGTGAAATACCTGCATGCCGGACAGCTCGCCCACCAGGCGGTCGTCGCGGCTGGACTCGTACTTGCCGCCCCAGCCGGTGAAGCGGAAGTCCAGCAGCTTGAAGCGGTCGCCGTCGCGCAGGGTGATCGGGCCGGAATCGCGCAGCCAGGTGTCGTCGTACTCGGCCGGGACGAAGCGCACGCGCGTCATGTCCACCCGGGCCGAGCGGAGGCGCGCCTCGGCGTAGGTCTGCAGGTCGTCGTCGGCCACGCAGACCACCACGTCCTGGAAGCGGGCGATCGCCGCGACCAGGGCCACGTAGGTCTCCTCGACGTCGGCCAGGCGTTCGGCCCAGTCGGTATCGGCGTGCGGCCACGCGATCAGGATCGCGGACTGGGGTTCCCACTCCGCGGGGAAGCGAAAGGCATCGGTCATTGCAGGGCTTGTCTTCGGCGGTGCGGGCCGCGCGTCAGCGGATGGCGGGCTTGGGCCCGATTTCCTCGGGGCCGGCCTTGTTGGCCACCACGTCGATCACGCGGTTCTTTTCGAAATAGACGGTGAAGGCGGGGT
The DNA here is from genome assembly GCA_937975725.1 of uncultured Pseudoxanthomonas sp. GTDB lineage: Bacteria > Pseudomonadota > Gammaproteobacteria > Xanthomonadales > Xanthomonadaceae > Pseudoxanthomonas_A. The sequence continues at coordinate 17,062 of CALJUL010000087.1, forward strand.
ACACCCAGCGCTGGATCACCGGCCACTGGCGCTTCTGGCCGCCGCGCGGCTCCAGCTTCTGCTGGGGCGCGCCGAAGCGGGTCTCGACGTCGGCGGCGGTCTGGCCGCGCACCGGCATCGCGGCGGCGGGCTTTTCCTGCGCGCGGTCGATCAGCAGGGTGTCGGCGCCGGCGGAACCGGCCACGGCCAGCAGGGCGGTCAAGGGAAGGGCGAGGGCACGACGGTTCATGGAGAGGTTCCCCTAGGTGACGCGCCTTTATAGCAAAAGGCCGGCAACAAAAAACCGCCCGGAGGCGGCTTTCTGCGCGGTGCCGGCCGGGCCGGCGCCACGGTTCCTCAGCGCTGGCGCGCCTTGAAACGCGGGTTGGACTTGCAGATCACGAAGACCTTGCCGCGGCGGCGGACCACCTTGCAGTCGCGGTGACGGGCCTTCGCCGACTTCAGGGAGGACAGGACCTTCATGAGTTGAAACCTCGGCGTATTGTTATGGGGTGACACGAAGCCCGCTATTCTAGCGGTGATTCCGCTGGCATATCAAGCGGTTGCGCAGGCCGCCGCCGCGACCCGGCCGCGGGCATGGCCGGCAGGTGCGCCGGCGGCGGCATAATGGCGCCCCCGACGAGGAGCCGCCATGACCGAAACCGCCCCTGTTCTGACCATCGACGGCCCTTCCGGCGCCGGCAAGGGCACGGTCAGCCGGATCGCAGCGGCGCGGCTGGGATGGCACTACCTGGATTCCGGCGCACTCTACCGGGCGGTCGGCGTGGCGGCCAGTTGGGCCGACCTGGACGTGTCCGACCCGGCGGCGCTGGTGCGCTGCGCCTTCGACACGAGCATCGGCTTCCGCGAGACCGGGCAGGGGCTGCGGGTGATCGTGGACGACGTGGACGCCACCGACGAACTGCGCCTGGAGACCACCGGCGCGCTGGCCTCGGCCATCGCCGCCATCCCGGAGGTCCGCTCCGCGCTGAAGGAGCGCCAGCGCGCCTTCCGGCAGCCGCCGGGGCTGGTGGCGGACGGCCGCGACATGGGTACGGTCATCTTCCCGGACGCCCCCTACAAGGTGTTCCTGACCGCCAGCGCCGAGGAGCGCGCCGAAAGGCGATATAAGCAGTTGAAAGACAAAGGAGTTTCAGTCACAATCGACGGTCTGCTGCGCGAGATCCTCGCCCGCGACGCCCGTGACGCCCAACGCATGGTGGCGCCGCTGCGGCCGGCCGAAGACGCCGTCCTCATCGACACCACCGGCCAGGGCATCGAGCAGGTCGTCGAGCGCGTGCTGGCGCTGGTGAAGCCGTAACCGGCTCCGCACGGCCCGCGCCGCGCGGGCGGCGGATCGCGATGCAGCAGCAAGGCCCGCCCCGCGGAATGGTCCGCGCGGCGGTTTTTTCCACTTCCAACACACGGCACTTCCGTGCCGAAAGGGTGGACAGGGGGATCGCCTCATCCGGCGAGACGCCTGTCCGTGTGTCCAACCGAGCTAATCAACAATGACCGAATCATTTGCCGAACTGTTTGAACAGAGCCAGACCCAACTGGCCAAGCTGAAGCCGGGCGCCATCGTCACCGGCGTCGTCGTGGAAGTCCGCAACGACGTGGTGGTGATCAACGCCGGCCTGAAGTCCGAAGGCATCGTGCCGATCGAA